>DAOVTY010000134.1 GCA_030632865.1 Bacteroidota bacterium | reverse complement strand
ACTTTCAGCAATTGGAATTTTAGCAGCCGCCTCGCTCAGTTTTGCAATTATTTTATCCGATGTTTCTTCCATTAACTTCTGTTTGGTTGCTTCATCAATCAATTCACTTTCAGCCAAAATATTTATAAGAGGCCACTCCAATATTTTTTTAAACCACGCATAAATATCTCCAAATGCCGACTGCCCGGCTTCTAATCCCATCATTCCCGGAACGATAGAACCATCAACCTGGCCACAAATTCCATTTACCAATTTATTTCCAACCTCTTCCATTGGCGCAATCAACATATCGCAAGTAGATGTTCCCATTACTTTTGAAACAAAATAAGGTTCAATTTCTGCTCCAACTGCTCCAAGATGAGCATCAAAAGCACCAACACCAACTACCACGTCAGTCGAAAGACCTAGTTTTTCTGCCCAATCAGAAGATAAATTTCCGGCGGCAATATCGCAGGTATAAGTTTCTTTAAATAATCTATTGTGCAATCCACTCAATAACGGGTCAAGTTCCACAAGAAACTCTTCCGACGGTAAACCTCCAAAAGATTGGTGCCACATTGCTTTGTGCCCTGCTGCACACCTGCTTCGTTTC
The DNA here is from genome assembly GCA_030632865.1 of Bacteroidota bacterium. Classification (GTDB taxonomy): domain Bacteria; phylum Bacteroidota; class Bacteroidia; order Bacteroidales; family Prolixibacteraceae; genus Draconibacterium. Next base: position 7,769 of record DAOVTY010000134.1, on the reverse strand, counting down.
AGGGTTTTCGGGTTTGTATTTCCGGTTAAAAGCCCCGGAATCCAATCGCAATGTTCAACCCAAGAATAAGCAGCACGAAACACTCCGGCATCTTCGCGAATAACATGTAACACTTTCGCCCAAAACCACTCTGATGAATATATTCCACCTTCGAATTTAGTATAATCTACCTCCCATTTTTTTGAAAGATCGTTGATTTCGTCAGCCTCTTTTACACCTGTGTGGTCTTTCCACAATACAAACATGGCATTGGGATTTTCTTCGAAACCTGCTGTTAAAGATAACGGTGTTCCTTTTTCGTCAACTGCAATTGGAGTTGAACCGGTTGTATCTACTGTGATACCAACCACATTTTCGGCAACTTCAGCGGAAACCTGTTTCAATGCCTCAACAATAGTAAATTCAAGTCCTTCGAGATAATCTTTTGGATGTTGACGAAACTGGTTATTTGGAGAATCGCAATACATTCCCTTTTTCCAACGAGGGTAATTATAAGCTACACTTGCCACCTCTTCTCCAGTTTCTACATTTACAATTAACGAACGCACAGAGTCTGAACCGTAATCTAATCCAATGGTGTATTTTGTACTCATTTACTGATTTGATTTTTAGATGCAATATAGTTTTTTATAATAAAAAGTTCAATGAATAACCCCGGGGCAAGCCCCGAGGTATCGATAATTACCACAATCTGAGTTGCTCAGTATATATTTGTTTATATTCTTTACCTTGATTCTCAATATAATTTTTTATTACATCAAGATTCCCATATTGACCAACAGTATTAGCATAGTATCCACTTGTCAAAAAGCTTCCGCCCCAGAGTTCCTTCTTAATTGACGGAAAAGATTGAAAAACCATTCTTGCTGTTAGACTCTTAATGGTTCGGACTATTCCTTCTACAGTCATAGTTGGTACGCTCTGTACCAAAAAGTGAACATGATCCTCATCGGTAACAATCTCAACAAATTGTATCTCATATCTATCATTTATTGCTATACATATATCCTTGATAAAATTACTTATATGAACTTCAATTATCGTCTTTCTATATTTCACCGGAAAAACCAAATGATACAACAAAAGCGTTTTGTTGTGACGTTTTTTAATATGCTGATCCATGAAGTGAAAATACGCTTTTTCAAAGCGTTATGAAAATTTATTGGTTTTCATACTTTCCTCTTGACGCCGAGGCAAGCCTCGAGAAATTCTTTCAATTAAAATAATCTTTCGCATAGACTTTAATTTAATTGTTAATAATTACTCAAATAATTTTTAATTTTAATTTATAAATAGTGGACTTAAGTTATCATATCGCTAAAAATTTTATGATACAACGTCGCAGTTACTCCAAGCAAACCAGAGCTTTCAGAGATATCTGAGATTACTATTTCCGAATTGGAGCTTATCTTTTGTAAACAATATTTGTTTAATGATTGCTGGATAGGGATTAATACAAACTGATTGGCTTTTGCCAACTTACCACTTAATACAATTATTTCAGGATTCAAAAGTTGAATAATATATGATAGCCCTTTTCCAAGCGCCATTCCTATTTTTGATAAAATTGAGATGGAAAATTCATCGCCAAGATTAGCAGCTCCTATAATGTCCTCAACTGTTAATTTTCTTGAACCAGTTTTAACAATGCTACTAAGTTGGGTTACAACATTGTTTTCAATGCCTTCGTTAGCATAATCAATCAGGGCATGCGACGATGCAATTGTTTCTAAGCAACCTGTCTTTCCGCAAATACATAATTTTCCGTTGTCAACCATTTTTAGGTGCGACAACTCCCCCGCAAAACCTGAGGTACCTTTATAAATTTTCCCGTGAATAATAATTCCCAAACCTATTCCCCAATTCCAATTGATAACAATCGCCTCGTTTTTACCTTTTGCTTTCCCAAAAATATATTCACCAAAAGCCTGCATTCTTGCATCATTATCGATACATACGAGTTTATTAAATTTTTGTTGAATTCGTTCTTCAATTTTTTGTAGCGACTCATCTTTAATCGTATAGTTTATACCTCTTTGAGAATCAACTAGTCCTGGCATATCGATTCCAATACCAAATATTTTCTGATATGGAATATTATATTCCTTTATCAAATCGTTTGCACTTTGATAAAGTTTATCCTCTAATTCCGAATCATCAATCGAGGTTTCAATGGTTATTATAGAAGTTACCTGTTCATTGTGGGTATTAAATATGGTCATTCTTGTCAAATAGCGCCCCATATCGCAGGCAATAACAAAGAGCGATTCTTTTGCTAAACCATAAAGAAGTGGCTTCCTCCCACCTTTAGACTCCCCGACACCTTTTGAAACAATATATTCAGAAGAAACCAAATCATTTAACAGAGTAAATGCAGTTGGCAAACTCACATTAATATGCTTGCATATTTGTGGCGCCGAAAGATTTCCGTGCTTATAAAGCAAGCGAAGAATTCGTTTTTTATGTCGGTATTTTTTCAATTCGTTTCCCGACAAGTCTGCTATTTTAAAATCTACGTTAAATAACATTTATCTAGTTTCAGTTAAAATCGATTGCAAGTTAGCTCGTTTTTTATGTAATATGTAAACAGTTTATAAAATATTTCGTAAAGTTATCCTTGTATTGTAAGAATATCAATTTAAACAGGTGAATTAATAACAAAAACTACGAGCAAATTCGTTTGTTAATAAATGTTAATTACTGAAAATCTATCAGTTACATTAAACTATAAACCGAGCTTTTAAAAAAAATAGAATTGCATTCAGAGAAATATGTTATACAACATTAAAACAAAAAATATTTCTGAAATTTTGATAAAGTAAGATAAATATGGATTTAATGGAATGAGTAAATTATGCGATAAAAATAATTACCTACCAAAAACATAAATTATCGAGAGTTGTTGCTGTTGATCAATATCGTTCCATTCAATTAAATGAAACGAGTAGTTGAAGCGACCTTTCACTTTTTCGTGATTTATAAAATACCAAATTACATCGGTACGCAAATAGTCGTTTAATCTGTAAAATTGGTCGCCAAATGCAAACTGATGACCACCTCCAGAATTTAGTACCGATTTAATACCAAAAGTTTTATACTGGCCTTGAATTTCAGCAAAAAAACTTGTAGCATTAATAAATCCATCTGTCACAGATCGTTCTCGATAAGAAGATGCCAAAATACCAGCTTTTACAGACCCCACTATTTTTGATTTTTCAGAAGTTCGAATTCCTCCTTGCAAGGCAAAACCCATGTAATCTTTAATATGTATTTCTGGAGAATAAATCGATGTTCCAGCATCGTGATAAAGCATCAGGTAATTTTGAACGAATAAATTTTTGTGCCCCATTTCTCCTGAAAAACCTACCATAAAATTCTCACGATCTGTTTCTGTTTGTCGGCTAACCCAATCAACAAAGCCGTTCTGGTGTCCCCAGTCCCAATTAAACTGTCCAAACAAACCTTCAATATTTGGACGATAATATAATAGAGTGTCGGTTAACATTGCAAGTGGAAAGTCAATTTTACCACGCCGCGGAAATGCACCAAAAGCAAACTCAGCTTGCTCATTATTGAACTGATAGTACATTGCTAATTTAGGAGTATGATAATCGATCTCGCTACCAAATTCAAAAAGCTGGCTCAATCCACCTCGCAATTTATGCCCATCAATATCAACACCAACCTCAAAAGCACCGCGCGCTCCCAAAATAGTTTGCGAATGCGCTTTAGCACTAAAAAACTCTCGATTATCTCCTATTCCTTCGAATAAAACCTGATATTCAAAATCTTGAGAATTTACTATTAACGATAAGAATATAAATGATATTAAAAGCAGTTTCTTCATTAAAATTATTTTTCTGAAAACGAAAGTAATAAATCAATAAACATAATCTTAATAGTTGCAACTAAAAAAATGTTATTCACTTTCAATTAATTGAAATTTATCAGCAATGATTGAATTAGAAATTCATATTTTTAACGAGTCAAAAAAAAGTAGATGATTAACGAAAAATTACTTCATCCTGAAAGCATTGCAATTGTAGGTGCTTCAAATAATATATTTAAGCCCGGTGGTAAAATTGTAAAAAACCTTATCGATAATGGATTTATGGGAGATTTATATGCAGTTAATCCCAAAGATACATCCGTTCAAGAAATAACTACCTTTAATAAAGTTGAAGATTTACCCCCGGTTGATTTAGCTGTACTTGCTATTCCGGCGCATTTATGTTTGCATGCAATTACTGTTTTGGCTGAACAGAAAAATACAAAAGCATTTATAATAATCTCTGCCGGTTTTGGAGAGACAAATATCGCCGGTAAAAAACTTGAGATTAAAATAACCGAGATTGTAAATAAAAATAATGGCTGTTTAATTGGTCCAAATTGTATTGGAGTAATGACACCATCTCACGCCAGTGTTTTCACTACACCAATTCCTAAATTAACTTCGCTAGGTTGCGATTTCATTTCAGGTTCGGGTGCAACAGCTGTATTTATTATAGAATCGGGAATTCCAAAAGGACTACAGTTTGCCAATGTTTTTTCGGTTGGAAACAGCGCACAAACTGGTGTAGAAGATATTTTGGCATATCTCGATGAAAATTACGAACCCGGTGTTAGCCCAAAAGTAAAACTGCTTTACATCGAAAATATTAAAAACCCTGACAAATTACTTTATCACGCAACTTCTCTCATAAAAAAAGGGTGTAAAATAGCTGCAATTAAAGCGGGCAGTTCGTCTGCAGGAAGTCGAGCTGCATCGTCGCATACCGGGGCACTAACAAGCTCCGACGCTGCAGTTGACGCACTTTTCAGGAAAGCAGGAATTGTACGTTGTTATGGCAGGGAGGAGTTAACCACAGTGGCAAATATTTTTATGTGCAATGAATTAGAAGGGGAAAAATTAGCCATTATTACACATGCTGGAGGTCCGGGAGTAATGCTTACAGACGCCTTGGAAAATGGTGGGTTAAAAATTCCTCAAATCGAAGATTCTGCAAAAAAGTCAGCTTTATTAGAAAGACTTTTTCCAGGTTCATCAGTAGAAAACCCCATAGACTTTCTGGCAACCGGAACAGCTGAACAACTTGGAGATATTATTGATGCCTGCGAAAATGATTTTGATGTTGATGGAATGGCAGTAATTTTTGGCAGTCCCGGATTGTTTCCAATTAGTGATGTTTACAATGTTCTTGACAAAAAAATGCACTACTGCAAAAAACCTATTTATCCAATATTACCATCATTAATCAACGTAAAAAAAGACGTGGCACATTTTCTTTCTCATGGCAATGTAAATTTCCCCGACGAGGTATTATTGGGACGTGCACTCACAAAAGTGATGAATACCCCAAAACCTACTGACAATGAAATATTTATGGATGGAATTGACGTTGATCAAATTAAGAGAATAATTAAAAATTCTGAAAATGGTTATCAACCGCCAGATATAATTCATAAACTATTAGATGCAGCAGGAATTCCTCGCGTTAAAGAAATTGTTGCGGAGAATGAAAGCCAGGCTGTTTTGGCTGCAATGAACATTGGGTTTCCACTTGTAATGAAGGTGGTGGGGCCAGTGCATAAAACCGATGTTGGAGGAGTTATTTTAAATATTAGAAATTTAGGTGAAGTTAGAAAAGAATTTCATCATTTATTTGGGATAGAATGTGTTACCGGAGTTTTAATTGCAAAAATGGCATCGGGAATCGAATTATTTTTAGGTGCAACTTATGAGCAAGATTTTGGTCATGTAATTTTATGCGGAATGGGAGGAATTTATGTTGAGGTATTAAAAGATGTTGCTTCCGGATTGGCTCCATTATCGCACACTGATGCATTGTCGATGATAAAAAGTTTAAAATCGTATAAAATTTTAAAAGGCTACCGTAAACAAAAAGGTATTAATATAAATCTATACGCCGATATTTTGGTTCGCCTTTCGAGCCTGTTACGCTTTGCGACACAAATAAAAGAGATCGACATTAATCCACTCTTAGGTAACGAAAATGAAATTTTAACTGTTGATGCCAGAATCCGAATTGAGAAGTAAGTTTCTTAATTTTACTGCTCAAGCAAAAAATATACATAGTAAATAATGCATAAACAAAATCAGTTTTATAGCTCCATTTCAAAATACTATTCCGAAATATTTCCGTATAAACCAATACAATTAAAGTTTGTGCAAAACTGCATTGGAGATTTACACAAAAAACAAATTCTAGACATTGGATGTGCAACCGGAGATTTAGCTTTTAACCTGGCTAAAAATAGTGCTATTGTTACCGGCATAGATTTAAACGAGGATTTGCTAAAACAAGCAAAAAAATTGAATAGCCATGTAAACCTAAGTTTCAAAACCGGAAATATGTTAGAGCTTCAAAAAGATTTTAAGACTGCTAAGTTCGATTCTGTTTTGTGTTTTGGAAATACTATGGTTCATTTACAGACAAAAAAACTGGTTGAAAAAATGCTGGAAGGAGTTTATAATGTTTTAAATACCGGAGGCAAATTTCTAATTCAAATTCTTAATTATGATTTTATTATGAGCGAACAAATTTCGGAACTTCCTATAATTGAAACTGATAAAATAAAATTTATTCGAAATTATAAATTTGCAAATGAGAACACTATAATTCAGTTTAAAACTGATTTGCTGTTTAAAAAAGAGAATAAAACGGTATCAAACGAGACTCCTCTTTTACCGTTAAAAAGTACCCAATTAGTTCAACTATTAATAAAATCAGGATTTTTAAACATCGAACTCTTCTCTAGCTTCAAAAAAGATGAATTTGGAGAAAGAAGTTTGCCGTTAGTATTAAGCTGCTCGAAATAAAATAAATGCTACTGCGTACTTCACTATTTCTTTTTATAAACCAACCACCACATAAAAAAGCCACTTATTAATACCAACAAAACGCAGATTCCGGCCAACGGAACAAATAGAATATAAAATGGTCCCAAAATATTTTCAAATATTCGTCCGGTGTGTATTTCCAGTGCTACATTCCATAACGACATGGGAGAACTTTTTATAATTTCCTCTGTCATTTCGGGAAACTCATGATCAGTTAAACCAATTGCGCCTCCACTAAAATCGAACCAAAAAGAGGACTCTTTTCCTTTAACCAAACCAGTAACCATATTTGCAGAGGTTGGCCTAGACATAGTTTGCGTGGCAGTTTGAGGCTGCCTTGTAAAATAGTCGTAAACAGCACCAGTTTTTATATCCCACAAAAACATACCACTAAACGATCCCACCAAGTAAGTTTGGTTATCTATAGACTCTAAAACATTACAACCCATAATACTAACAGGCGGCTGCGAAGGTGCAGGAACCAGCGATTGTGTTAATGTTTCTTCAGCATAAAACATCCCTTCTGAAGTGGAAAAAATATATTGTTTTGAGGATTCATTCCATTCCACTCTACGTAATTTATCGAACCATGGATTTGGATTATCAAGGTGAGTAAACGGAATTATCCCAACTTTTGCATTTGCAATTGGGATTAAAAGAGGTGGGCGCAAAAACATACCCGCAATAGTATTTACAATCAGGAATAAAATAAAAATATACCCAACTACATTGTGCCATCGAAGATTTTTCTTCTTGAAACTAACCAAAGATGCAACTTGCTTTTCTCTCTTTTTTCTACGCCTAATAATTTTGGGTGAAAAGAAATGAAACAACCCTGAGACTGCCAAAAATATAGTTACAATTCCCAATAAATCTACAACCAACTTTCCTGCTAATCCAAAAAGTT
>DAOVTY010000337.1 GCA_030632865.1 Bacteroidota bacterium | reverse complement strand
TTCGATCCAAATCCGCGCGCAGTTCCAACTCCCGGCAACTCTATCTCCCTAATAAGTTTTCCATCGTAATCGTATTGATAAACTTTTGAAATTGCATCAATCATATATTTAGCAAAGAAATAACCACTTCCGGTTGTTGGTTGAAGTACATTTTCAGTTTCAGGGATGAAATCTACCCAATTTCCCGGGGTAGGATTTGCAGCATCAACAGTTACAATTTTTTGGTTTGGTGCATTTAAATTTGAAACAATAAAAAGCTTACTTCCCAAATTATCAATAATATACGAGTCGCTTTTATAATGATCTACAACTGCAATTAATTTACTTTCTGCTTTTGAAATATCTTTTATAAACAATTTATTACCTGATGTTGAAACGCTTGCAGTTATTACAAGGTAGCGATTATCGTCGGTAACATTACCTCCAACATAACGATGTTTTTCAGCAGAGGTACCACCAAATATAAGTTCGTCTTGTTGTTGGCTAGTTCCCAATTTATGGTAGTATAATTTATGTTGATCAGTTTTTGCAGAAAGTTCGCTTCCTTTTGGTTTATCGTAACTTGAATAAAAGAATCCATCGTTAGCTTTCCATGCAATACCACTAAATTTTATATCAATAAGCGTATCGCCTTTTAGCTCTTTTGTATCAGTATCCATAATTAATACTTTTCTCCAATCGCTACCACCTTCGGAAATAGCATAGGCTGCAATTTTTCCATTTTCAGAAAAACTTATTGAACCCAATGAAATTGTGCCATCCTCTTTAAATGTATTTGGGTCGAGAAAAATATCTGCCGAAGAGGGATCCTCACCTGTTTTAAAGCGATAAATTACATATTGATTTTGCAAACCATTATTTTTATAGAAGTATGTATAATCTCCTTCCTTAAATGGTGCTCCTACTTTTTCGTAATTCCAAACCGAAGACAACCTTTCCTTAAGTTCCTCCCTAAAAGGAATTTGGTTCAAATAATCGAATGTTACATTGTTCTGAGATTTTACCCATTCTGCAGTTTTGCTAGAATTGTCGTCTTCTAGCCAACGGTACGGGTCTTTTACTTCATTACCAAAATAGGTGTCAACTACATCAACTTTCTCAGACACAGGATATTGAATTTTTTGATTTTGTGTGCACGCGCTAAAAATTACTAACAATAACATTGAATTAATTAGATATTTCATAATTACTTATTTTAAGTATTTTGTAAAGATATATAGTTAGCAAAACTAAAAATATGAGTTATTACATAAGCTTTTTAGCCCTTCTAATTTTATTGTCTTTCATTGATCCCAAAAAGTAACTTGGGATTAAGCCGATAATAAATCCAATTGATAACATTTCGACCCAAAAACCGGGATTGAAATTTATTAATACATATCCAATTATTAAACCTGCAACCATTCCAACAAAAGAGTATCGATAGGAAAAATGAAAGGGTGTAAAAAAACCATGTTCTTTTTGGATATGTGTTGAAAGGCGACTAATTAATCGGTCGTATTCTCTTCTGGTTTGTCCTGGAACGTTAATAGCTTCGTCTATTTTATCGACTACTTCTGTAATGGAAATTTTTTGTTGCGCACAAAAAGCACAGCTCTTCGAAAAAGTTTCAACACGAGCAATATTTCTTTTAAACTCATCAATGCGATAAAACCTAATATCTTTATCTCGCGTACCTTCAAGTTTACTATCAATGCTATTTGTTATTTCTATTGCCCAGTTTTGCATTTTTACTTTTAATTTAAAAAACAAAGGTAGCAATTAGCATAAAAAAACCGCTTCGTATTTAAACGAAACGGCTTATTTTATATCTTAATTTTTCGTTTTCGAAGAATAGCAATTCTTCTACTCACTACTAAATACAATCTACTTTCCTTAATCTTTATTTAGGCGTGGTTTGAAATCGGTGTTTTCGCGTTCTCCACCTCTTCTGTCGTCACCTCTTCTATCGTTGCCTCTTCTGTCGCCACCTCTAAAATCTCTTCTTGGTCCACGATTATCTCTTGGCGGACGCTCAACATAACCTTCAGGTTTTGGAAGAAGTGCTTTGCGAGAAAGTTTCAGTTTTCCTGTTCTTTCGTTAACGCCGATTAATTTAACATAAATCATGTCGCCCTCTTTTGCAAAATCTTCGGCATTTTCAACACGTTTCCAATCCATCTCAGAAATATGAAGCAGTGCCTCTTTTCCTGGCATAATTTCTATAAATGCACCAAACGAAACAACAGATTTTACTTTTCCTGTATAAACTTCGCCA
>DAOVTY010000021.1 GCA_030632865.1 Bacteroidota bacterium | reverse complement strand
ATTAGTTATCAATTGTATTTTCCTGTCTGCCATACCTTTACAATTCTGAATAGTCAAATTTCGGATTTCATTTCGTACACTAATTCGCGAACTGCACTCAGTTCCAATAGGCAAAAGCGTATTGTCGAAATGAAGGTTTGCCACATTGTCAATAACAAATGCAGGTCTGCCATCCGATTTTTCAAAAGAAAAATCGCAATCAACAAAACTAACATCTTTTACATTGCGTAAGTACCACGCATAGGCAGGGATTGGACCCAAATGGCGCGGAAATCGTTCATTATTTTCTATAGGGTTAACTTCAACATCTTTAATTGGGTGCCCGCCTTTTGCACTTATCGAAACATTTATAAATTGGATATTCTCTATTGGAGTCTCAGGTTTACCCCAAATTACCGAGGGCATTTCTCTATCTTTAAAATATGAGTAACAGTCGGTTGCTATAATATTTTCGAAAATTATATTTCTAATCGCTCCACGTTTGTAGCTTCCTTCCGGCACACGGGCAACATCTGATATTTTCATAAAAATGGGAGCAAATGTTTTTGTCATTTTAATGTCTTTGTAATAAATATTTTCGATTACACTCCCATCATTTGAAGTGATGCTGATTCCTGCTTTTCCGGCACGATTTATTGTAATATTTTCGAACCTAATATTACGAAATGCAGAAATAGTTTCTGAACCAAATTGTAATCCATTACAACCACTTGCCAAATAACAATTACGAATAATAATATTTTCGCTAGGTAATGCCTTGCCAAGAGAAAGATCGCTTCCCAGCTTAATTGCATCGTCGCCACCTGCCGGATAACCATCTTCATAACGTACAGCATCAATATGGCAATTCGCAACTTCTACGTTGCTACACTGCGACAGATTTAAACCATCTCGACTAGTTTTTATAGTAACATTATCAATTATCATATCAGTGCAACCTGTGGCAAGAATAGCGTAATGTCCACCTTCTTCAATATTCAAATTACGAATTTCAACATTTTTACATAATTTAAGTGCAATTCCTTTATCTCCAGTTCCTTTTGTAACTTTACTACTTCTGGTTAACAACGAACCATCTAGAGTACCCGGACCATAAATTTTTATATTTTCGAGATTTTTGCCCCAAATCAAAGAGGCTTCCCAGTGGTAATAAGCGGCATCCATTAATCCTTTATCATTTTTATTTGGTTCCCACGTATCCATTAATCCTGGCATTGCTTTTAGCACAGAACCTGCATCAAGTGCCAGTGTAATATTGCTTTTTAAATGAATGGAGCCACAAGCATAAATCCCAGATGGAACGAATACTGTTCCGCCACCAGCTTTATTACAAGCATCAATTGCACTGTTAATTGCTGGAGCATCATTTGTTATTCCGTTACCCACAGCTCCAAAATGACGAATATTGTAAACGCCAACTTTGGCCAGATTTTTTGATTTTAAAGCAGCAATAGCCGCAGATTGTTTCTGGCTCGTATGTTTTTCAAAACTTTCTGCCATTTCATTTCGGGTTATCTGGGCATCCTTTACAAAATCAGTAAGATTTTTTAGAGTAAATTCAAATTGGTGCTTATCAATTTTACCGTCAATCGTTCTCCAAAGATCAACCATCGTTTCAGCTAACTGAATAGCTTCGTCCATTCCGCCGTAAACATCTTGAATTAAAGTTCTTCCGTTAGACAAACGAAAATTATGCGGCCGAAAATGAAATGACGAAAGAAATTCTTCACCTCTAAACGGATCTCCATAAATTTCCTGCAACCCTTTCGGGTATTGACTAAGCAGCCTTTTTTGAAGTTCTGGAGAAGAAGGACCAATTCCTTCTTTATTTATTGAATATGGTGTTTTACTTTCAACCATAAACTCATCGCCACGATCTATCCAAACACCGCGGTAACCTCTGTACATATAAAGTTTACGTGCAACATCGTCGGAAAGAAGTAGGATATTTTTAATCGTCTCAATCACTTTCTGGTCACTGCTAAAAGTTTGTTGAATCCATTCGGTATAAATTTCGTCAATAGATAGATCAGGGTTCCAGGCTAAGCGACCAAGCCCGTAATAATTAATCATATTAAGAGGCGAAGTTGTCCATGCCGGCGATGGACTAATCATTGAAACGCCCATGATACAATGAACAGAGAATTTATTTAAACTTCCCGGACCATCTCTGTAAGTATCCTGCTGTAACCACCATTTCCATTTTTCTACCCATGAACTTGGAAAATTTTTATCGATTACCAATTCTGAGCCTCTCAGTGTTTTTGTGAGTGCGCCATCGATTGCCGGAATTGGAGCTGAAAGATCCCAGTCACCGGCACTTCCTTTAGGAACAAGAACAACGTTATCATGGAAATTACCATCTTCAGGGCCAAAAATATCCACAGGAATTAAATGTCTATAAGGTTCTGGAGTATAACGCGAATTGCCATATACAAATCCTCTCACCAAACATATTCCGCCATATGGTTTTAAGTTATCTGCAATTCGGTTAACCATTTGAGGGCGGGGATCGCCGTTCTGTTTTTCAGAACCAAGCTTCATCATATATCCACCAAAATCAGGAACTCGGGAATAGAGACTGTCTGCTGCTGCCTGATCAAGAGCAATTAGATAACTTGGACTCCAATACAATTTCATGCCATAATCACGAAGAATATTGGCTAAAGTTTCTACTTCATCAAGATGATCGAGAAAATTATCACGATAATCCCAATTTACTTCGCTAGGGCAAATTGCATTCCATCCGGCAGAAGACATCATTCTTACCCAATCGCGAATAAGTTTTGTGTCTCCATCAGCAAGTTCCGCCCAACTAAAAATAGAATTATCTCTGCTTCCATCGCGCCATTTATCACCGTATAAACCGCGGAAATAAGACCAATGATCAACCATTCTAATTGGAATTTTCGGATTTCCCAATACGTCAAGTTCTAGAGGATTATGTCCCTTTTGCAGACGACGAATTAAATCGAAAATGCCAAAACTTACGCCAGCAGGAATTGTACCTGCTACTACCAATATTCTATTATTACCATCAACAATGGTTTTCAGTATAAAACCGTCTTCTTTAATTCGATCAATTCCTATGGATTGTGCATGTTTAGCAATCCATTCAGAAGTTTCCGGTGTTCCTATAATAACTTGCGAGCCGGCAATTGGATTTTTATTTATTGTTGGCGAAAAACCAAACATTTTCTCTGTTGCTTGTTTCAATTCGGCGGCGGCTGTTTTAACAGTAGAATTTGAGCTCTCGGCAGAAATGTTATTAAATAAATTTAAATCATATAAATTTGAAACCGATTTATATTGTAACCACGCCTGATAAAGTGTATTATCTTCTTTTTTGTATTTGTAAGTTTCGGCAGTTTTAACGATTGGATTTGTATCAAATCTATTCTCGAACAGTAATACTTTAGAATTGCAAATCTCTCGGATTTCTAAATCTGAAAGTACCCTATTGTAAATTCGCAGATCATCCATAAATCCCACAAACTCTTCACCGATAACAATTTCTGTCAGACCTTCTTGCTTTAGGGGTTCTACATTAACTTCCGATAAATCTACCACAGCTATTAATTTTCCGTCGCGCCAGCCAATAATACGCTTTCCTTCATCGTCGTAAGCCACTGCAAAATGATGCCATTTAGAGTCGTGAACCGCTGCCAACGGGTGTCCGTAAAATGCCCATTCGCGCATATCGTATTTTGGCCAATTATAATCTAAAATTCCCGAGCTATATTTGAATTCATCCTCTCCTCTAAATCTAACTTGAAAATCGCCTCGGTACACTTTTAACTCAACTGCACCATTATTAAACGAAAGGATATCTGAGTGATTCCAACCAACATTCAACCAAAAACAAAATGTACCACGAGAAATTGCCAAAGGTGAATTTTTCGAAACCGGAATTTTAACCTGACCTGTTTCTGGCATTAATTGAATACAGAATTCTCCACTATCCAACGGATAAATTTGAGTCTTTTTAAATTGTGCATGATTCCCGTTTCCTGAAAGGTCTTTACCAGTTTCATCATTAAATTCCCAGTGACCAACCAAACTGTTATTTTTATTGGCATTCTGTGCTGTAGCAGTTAAACCAATCAATACAAATAATAAAAATATTTTTACTTTTTTGCAGTTCATAATTTTAAATTTTATCTGGGTAAATTCGAGAAAATGACAATTACTTAAAAAATTGAAATTGAAATTAAGAGTAGATGAAGACTTCAAATTTATCATGGTTTAGACTCCTTAATTTAAGATTTAAAGTGGCATTAGGTTTTCTAAATTGGATTATTTTAGGATATTGAAAAATAATTCCATCGGTTAAATATAATTATTAAAAATAAATGATTCACTAAATAACTCATATTAAAAAACAATAAACGTAAATCAAAAAATATTTTTCATTTTAGTATGAATATTTTTCGTTTACTATTTCTCGTAAGCACAAACTAGCCAAATTGGCGAGGTTCGGATGGAGACGAATCAAGTATTGAAATAAATCTTCCTGTAGAAGAATAGGATTCAGTAACTTATGTTTGGCATAAAAGCCCAATTCCAGGCATACCCATAATTTGGAAAATAGACCTTTTACAGCTACGCAAATATAAAAACACAAGAAAGAATATTACTTTGTCACTATTGTAATAATGGTAATTTATTATAGAAGAAAACTGTTGTTAAAACTTCTTTTAAATACATTTAAATGTAGGAACTATTTTATATGCAAGATTATTCAATTTTTAACTCATCGAAAATAAACGCATATTCTAAAGCCGTGTCTTCAATCCATTTAAAACGACCGGAAGCACCACCATGACCAAAATCCATGTTAATATGAAAAATAAGCGGATTGTCATCGGTTTTTAATTCGCGTAATTTTGCCACCCATTTTGCCGGCTCCCAATATTGAACTTGAGAATCGTGCAATCCGGTAGTAACCAGTAATGCCGGATATACTTTGGCTTCAACCTGGTCGTATGGAGAATAAGATAACATGTAATTATAATACTCTTCAATTTTGGGATTTCCCCACTCGTCGAACTCACTTGTTGTTAACGGAATACTTTCGTCGAGCATGGTAGTAACCACATCAACAAAAGGTACGGCAGCGATAACTCCCTTATACAATTCTGGTTTTAGGTTAATACAGGCTCCCATTAACAATCCTCCAGCACTTCCGCCCATTGCAAATAGTTTGTCTGAGTTGGTATATTTTTCGTCTATTAAATATTGAGCACAGTCATTAAAATCGGTAAACGTATTCATTTTCTTCAATAGTTTTCCATCCTCGTACCAGGCGCGACCATTAATTTGTCCACCACGAATATGAGCAATCGCATAAACAAATCCACGATCTAAAAGTGGTAGTCTTCTTAAACTAAATCCTGGATCAATTGTATATCCGTACGAACCATAACCGTATATTAATGCAGGATTATTACCATTTTTTTTCACCCCTTTTTTATATACAATCGACATCGGAATTTTTGTTCCATCGCCGGCAGTGGCATAAATACGTTTTGTTTCGTAATTATTTTTATCGAACCCACCCAAAATTTCGTCTTGTTTCAATAATTCGCGCTCCTTTGTCTTTAAATTGAAATCGAAAATTGAGTTTGGTGTGGTCATTGAAGTATAACTAAATCTAAAAACATCAGTATCAAAATCCATATTTCTATTTGATCTAACAGTATAAACCTCCTCTTCAAAATCAATATAATATTCGCCCCCATTCCAAGGCATAACACGTAATTGAGTAATTCCCACTTTACGCTCCGTAACCACGAGATACTCTTTTAATATATCGAAGTCTGAAAAATAAACATCATCACGATGGGCAATTACTTCCTTCCAATTCTCTTTTTCAGTTGCCGAAACTGGTGTTTTTACTAACTTAAAATTTAATGCATCTAAATTGGTGCGTATGTAAAAATCGTTTCCAAAATGATTAACAGAATATTCTAATCCACGAGTACGAGGTTGAACTATTTTAAACTCTCCATTTGGATTATTAGCATCTAAAAATTGATATTCGGAAGTGAGTGTACTTTCGCTACCAATAATTAAATATTTTTCAGATTTTGTTTTATAAATAAATGTTGAAAATGTTTCGTCCTCTTCGTAAAAAACCACTTCATCTTTCTCAACCGGAGTTCCCAAAGTATGTTTCATTATTTTTTCCGAGCGTAATGTAACATCATCTTTTAAAACGTAATAAACTGTTTTATTGTCGTTTGCCCAAGTTGTTCCGCCTGTAGTTAAAGGAATTTCATCTTTCAAAATCTCACCTGTTTCAATATTTTTAAAATGAATTGTATATTTTCTACGACTTACAGTATCAACTCCGTAGGCAACTAATTTATTATCTGGACTAACTGATGCACCACCAAGTGCAAAGTATTCGTACCCCTCTGCCATTTCGTTAACATCGAGCATAATCTCTTCGTTAGCTTCGAGATTTTTCTTTTTTCGACAAATTAAATAATACTCTTTTTCTGCTACTTCGCGAGTATAATATAAATACCCTGCTTTTTTATACGGAACAGATTCGTCTACCTGTTTAATTTTAGATTTTATCTCGTCGAAAATAGTTTGCTGAAGAGGTTCGGTGTGTTTCATTACAGCCTCTTTATAACTATTTTCAGCTTCTAAATGAGCAATTACTTCAGGGTTTTCCCTATTGTTCATCCAATAGTAATTGTCTGTTCGCGTGTCTCCGTGTGTGGTTAATTCTTTTGCAACTTTTTTAGCAACTGGTGGCATAATTTTCTCTTTTGTTGTACAAGCCGCCAAAAATATAAATATTGCAGCAAGTGATAAAATTTGTTTAATCATATCAGTTAATTTTAAAATCTTAAAACGTTTTCATACATCAAAGGTTCATTCAACCTTTGAACCCTAACTCAGAAAAACTAATTGTATTTATAATAATGTATTTATAATCTGACAAAGGCCTATTATTTTTATTGATTTTAATAACGAACGAAAATACGATAATGATTTTATTTATCGATATTTGTGAATTAAATTTGAAATATGAACAGTTTAAAAATTACTATTCTTACTGAAAATGTAGCAGGCGGAAAGTTTCTGGCAGAACATGGTCTATCTTATTTAGTTGAAATTAATGGAGAAAAAATTCTTTTTGATACAGGTAATTCTGATGTTTTTTTGAAAAATGCAAAGATGTTGGGAATTGATATTCATAATAGTGTTGAAAAAATTGTACTCAGTCACGGACATTGGGATCACGGAGATGGACTAAGGTTTGTTGATAATAAAAAGTTAATAACTCACCCTGATTCATTTTTAAAAAGGTATCGCAAAGCTGATCATTCAGCTGTTGGATTAAGTTTAACGAAAGAGAAAATTCAAAATAAATTCGATTTAATTGAATCTAAAAATTCGATTAAAATAACAGACGACCTATTTTTTTTAGGAGAAATTCCACGTACTAATAATTTTGAGAGCAAATCCACTTCGTTTGAATTTGAAGACGGAAGCGATGATTTTATTCCTGACGATTCAGCAATTGCAGCGGTTATTAATAACGAGTTAATAGTAATTACAGGATGTTCTCACTCTGGAATCTGCAATATTTGCGAACAAGCAAAAGCAGTTACCGGAATTTCGAAACTAAAAGTTGTAATTGGTGGTTTTCACCTTAAATTTCAAAACAAACAAACCAGTAAAACCATTGAATATTTCAAAGAGAACAGAGTAGAAACAATACTGCCCTCCCACTGTACAGATCTTCCTGCGTTGTCATTGTTTTACAACGAATTTAAAATTATGCAGGTAAAAACGGGGATGAAATTTGAGTTTTAATTTTATTCCAATTTGAAAATCAGTTATTTTATTTAAGGAGATTCTACACTACAAACCAAAAAATAAAATTCCGCTAGCACTAATCAGAATTACTATTCCGGCTAATAGATGGAAATACTTCTCGTGTTTTTTAAATCTAATCATAGATGAACCCTTGTGCCCAATATAAACAGCAAGCATCATTGTTAAAACAGTTGTTGCCCCAAAAATCAATGCAACTGTAATCATTCCAAAAGTGCTGCTTTCATACGCCGGAAAAATCAACATTGGAATTAAAACTTCGCAAGGACCAAATACAAAAATTAAAAATAATATCCATGGCGTGAGTTTAGTGTTATCCTCTTTTTGTTCTTCGGTTGGGAGATGTTGTAAATTGCGAATTTTCTTTGGCATTAAAAAATTTAATAAATGAAAATGATGAGAGTTACTCATGTACTTATAGATACCAAAAAAAGTGTATCCAAGTCCGAATACAAACAACATCCAACCAACAATTTCACCTCTGTAAGATTCAAGATACTCTAATTTATTAAGACTAATTCCCAATGCAATTCCAATCATCCCAATTATTACGGAACCTCCAACATGCCCAACTCCCGAAACAAAAGTAATCCACATAGTTTTGCTACTCGACCATTGTCTTGCTTTACTTAACACTATAAAAGGTAAATAATGGTCTGGACCTAAAATGGTATGAACAAACCCTAAAGAGGCTGCCGAAACAAAAAGTAAATACAATTCATTCATGAATATAAATCTTATAGCTTATTAATTAGCGAAGCCTGACATGCAGCTCCAAATCCATTATCAATATTAACAACACTAACTCCACTTGCACAACTATTTAACATAGCCAGCAAAGCCGAAAGTCCTTGAAAATTAGCCCCATATCCAATACTTGTCGGAACTCCTATAACAGGTTTATCTACGAGTCCTCCAACCACACTAGTTAGTGCTCCTTCCATACCTGCCACTACAATTAATACCCGTGCATTTCTAATTAATTCTAACTTATTAAATAAGCGGTGTATTCCAGCAACTCCAACATCATAAACTGTTTTAACCTCGTTTCCCAAAAACCTCGCTGTAATTGCGGCTTCTTCGGCAACTGGCATATCTGAAGTTCCAGCTGCAATTACTGCAATATATCCGTCAGGTTCAATATCATTCGATTTCTTATAAGAAATAGTTCTAGCTATTGCATTATATTCGGAATCAGGAATTACAGTTTTTACAGCATCAGCCATTTCGGGAGTAACTCGTGTAGCTAAAACATCAATTCCTTTTTGATACATTCTTTCAGCTATTAACTTCACTTGCTCAACAGTTTTTCCAGATGCATAAATTACTTCGGGAAGTCCGGTTCTACTTTGGCGATCAATATCGATAGTTGCAAATCCCATCTCTTCAATACCCCTTTTGGGAAATTGCTCAAGTGCTTCAGGCAAATCAATTTCTCCTTTTTTGTATTTTTCAAGAATATCCTTCGGGCTCATAATTTATCGGCTAATTTAATTACTTCTCTTTCAATTTCTGAAATACTAATATTATGCTTCTCTGCCAAAGCTTTACAATCTTCAAGTTCTGGTTTTGAACGAACAATTTTTCCATTAAAAAAACTGTTCTTAATTCGTACAGAGCCATAAATAGTTTTTACCACCGACTCTTCACGACGTAGCATATTTTTTTTCACACCGTATTCACGAATTCCAATTGAAGTACTGTGTGTAAATACTATCTCCTTCATTTTTGCAACCAACTCTTTTTTGCAAAGAATAGAAAGAGTATTTGCAGGACGCGACTTTTTCATTAGAATTGGCACAAGCCAGGCATCACTTGCTCCAGCCTTAAACAATAACTCTAAAATAAAATTATAATGTTCCGGATTCATATCATCGATATTACTTTCCAAAACAACTGCCGTTTCTGTTATAACATCATCTACCAAACTAGAATCTTCGCATAAATAAACCCTTAAAACATTTGGCACCTCACTATCTCTATTTCCAATTCCGTATGCAATTTTTGTAATTGGGAAATCAATTTTATCAGAAAATTCATCTACTGTTGCAAGTAAAATTGCTGCTCCTGTAGGAGTTGTGGCTTCATGATTTACCAACCCGGTTTTAACCGGAACATTTGCAACTATTTCTGCTGTAGCAGGTGCTGGCACAGGCATTACACCATGCGCACATTTTACTGTGCCACCTCCAAGTTGAATAGAAGAAGACATTACTTTATCTACGTTTAAATAATCGAGACAAATTGCTGCACCTACAATATCGGCAATAGAATCAAGTGCTCCCACTTCATGAAAATGAACTTTCTCTTTCGAAATATTATGAACTTTAGCTTCTGCAATTGCAATTAAATCAAATATTTTTAACGAATTTATTTTTACAATTTCAGAAAGCTGGCTACCGTTTATCAATTCTTCAATATGTCTTAAATGGCGATGCTTTTCATTATCTTGATTCTCAATAATCACTTCAGCTTTTGTACCAGTAATTCCTCTACGTTGATCAACTTTTATTTCAAGATGAAAACCCTCAATATTTAATTTTTCTAACTCAGTTGTCAAGTAGTTTATATCAACACCCAAATCAATAAGTGCTCCCAAATTCATATCACCACTAATTCCTGCAAAACAATCGTAATATAGTATTTTCATTACTTTTTATTTTCCTTATTTATTTTTAGCACTCGGTTTAATTTACCAGAAACTAATCCTTCTCTGTCAATTTTCAATTCATCAAAACCAACATTCCTTATTTTTCTAACAACTTCATCCTCCACAAGTAGTAGCTTCTCCAATTCATCTTTTTTCACCTCAATCTGACCAAATACTCCATAATGGCGGACTCTTACATCCTTAAAACCATAATCATTCAAAATATTTTCGGCATCCTCAATTTGTTGTAATTTTTCTTTGGTAATTTTATGGTTATATGGAATACGAGAGCTTAAACACGGGCTTGCCGGTTTATCCCAATTAGGTAGGCCAAAGTGTTTTGCAATCTCTCTTAATTCTCCCTTAATTAAATTACAATCTACCATTGGAGATAAAACTTTGTATTTTGCAGCGGCTTGCAAACCAGGTCTATAATCTCCTAAATCGTCATAATTTGTACCACTCAAAACATCAAATTCCGTGAACTTATCTTTTATAGATTGTAAATCGTGAAATAGATGTTCTTTGCAGAAGTAACAACGATTTTCAGGATTCAAGTTGTATCGCTCATCTTTTAGTTCTAATGTTTTTATAACTTCAAGATTAATATCGAAATCATTGCAAAAGTCCTTAGCAAACTCAAAATCCTTACTTTTAAGACTTTCGGAATTGGAGATTACTCCAATTGCATTCTCTTTACCTTGAAATTTTCTCGCTAAAAACAAAACCAATGTGGAGTCGATACCTCCAGAAAAAGCCACAATAGAACCTTTTCTTTTAGAAAACCATTGTTCAAGCTGATTTAATTTATTTTCGAGATGTGGACTTAAATTATTCATTAGATTATTTTAAAATGTATTAGTTGAGAATAACTTATTGCGTTGGTAAATTTGAAATACAGATATATAGTTTTGAATCTGTTTAGAATTTAAAAAACTAATTACCCCTTCATTCTCTTTCAACGAATAAAAGTTACCCTTTTTGAATAAAACACACATAATTGATACTACCATAGTAACACCTTTTTATAAATTAGTATTATCGTGAGCCAAAAATAATAAAATATAAATACGATGTTATTAAATTTAATTGTTTAGCCTATTTATTATGATTTGGATAAAAAATAGATCCGAACTACGGTTAGATTATTTCAATTTATAAACTTCAAAATCCGTTGTTAAACCATAATCCAACAAATCGTAATCATTTCCGGCAGGTTGACTTTCAGGAGCACGTTTGAAACTCCCTGGGGTTACTATTCCTACTTGCGTAACATTATGATGTGGCCCGAGAATATTTTTATTACTACCAATTACAGCAACCGTAATTTCGTGCTTTCCATAAGGTATACTAACTTTTAATTCGTTGGGTTCCGATTGAATAATCCCGCGATGTACTCCATCGATTTTCACTTCAGCAACGGTTCCTTGCCACTCGGGTAAACGAATAATAAAATCGCCCTCAATTATAACATTAATTGATTTAGAGTATTCAACAGTCCTTCCATAAAATGGCATTCCCTGACTCTTCCACGAACCAAATTCGAGTTGCTTGCTATTATTAATTATCCAACCTTTTTTTTGCGAAGTTACAGTAAAGTCGCCCAGCAAATAAACAGGTTCCAGTTCGCAAAAAATTGAAAAAGGCGCTGCTTTTATAACAACCTCATTCCTCCCCTTTTTAACAAGCTCTGAAATTTCGAAAACATGAAAATCAGGATCCATCCATCGCTCCAATTCTAGTGAAGTAACAGCCTCTCCGTTAACAGCTACTTTATATAACCATGGTCTTTCAACAACCAACTTTACTTCTTTTGCATTCCATTGATCATCAACAAAAAACGGATAACAAACCTCAAAACCTGTTCCTTCAGGAAATGTGTCAGCATCTACTAACTCAGTTTTAAACTGACTAGACGAAACCCATGGATTATCAGGATAACCATGTTCCTTCCAAATTTCATTTCCGGCAGAATAAAAATACATTGGTTCCGATTTGAATTTTGCCATCGTTAATTCAACGTAATCAATATTTAAAACATTAGGCTCAATAGCTTTAATTATGGATCTACCAGAAACCATGAGTTCTCGCTCAGGAATAACATTTTTTTTACTTTTCCCTTTTTGGTTTGAAATAAACAGCAATTGACTTCCTGAGGGCGGTAACAAAATTGAAAAGTGCACCCTACCCTTTTTATTTACAAAAGTATATGGTTCTATTATTCCATCTGAAGTGTTAAGATCTAGCACCGATTTCCCTTGCATATTCATCTGAATATCAGCAGTTTCATTTTTGTCGAAATTAGTTACAAAAAGTAACTGTCCATTTTCAAACTCGCGTCTTTGATGAAAAATATTTCCCTTTATAGCATCTATATTTTCAAATTGAATATTTTTGTTATTCGATAATTCAGCAAATAACAAGTTGTCAATTTCAGGATAAATTTCCCAATTATTACTATTTTGAAGATTGTCAAATGATTGAATATCTCCATTCACAAATTGCGGAGATGAATTAATTTGCATAACTTTTCCACCATCTTCAACAAACTGCTTTAATAACTTGAAAGTTGTTTTATCAAGGTTTTCGAGTCCGGGAGGCAGAATCACCAATTCGTAACCAACCTTATTTATCACAAACTTTCCATCTTCTATTTTTCCATGATCTTTAATAATATTTTCGCAACCTAAATCGTATTCAACCTGATATTTTTCCAACTGAACCAAAAATGGTTCAAATTTAGATTTCACCTCATACATTTTTGTATTCACCCTTGTATTTGGATTATAATACATCCAAGCGGTTGTAGTCGGTTCAATTATTAAAATATTATTTCTCTGATATCCTGAAGATAGCGCCAATGAAAGCCTTGCAAAATAATCTGTTTGATAACGAAAAATACCCCAATACGGAGAGTGAGTTCCAAATGATTGTGGAAAATCGTGTTTGCGATCGCCTGCCATAGAAATGTACGACAAGTGTTGATTCATGAAATTTACACCTAAAACAAATTCCCAGTCACCCAATCGTTTCATATCATCGAAAGTAAGTTCCCAGCCTGCGGCTCCATAGGTTTCGCTTAAAGTTCGGTGTCTATCAAATTGGTTTGCCACCGACGAAAGTTCTTTTACATTTCGAATATTCCCAAACT
The DNA here is from genome assembly GCA_030632865.1 of Bacteroidota bacterium. Lineage (GTDB taxonomy): Bacteria > Bacteroidota > Bacteroidia > Bacteroidales > Prolixibacteraceae > Draconibacterium. The sequence continues at coordinate 5,044 of DAOVTY010000021.1, read as the reverse complement.
GGTCAGGTCGCAATTTTTCCGAATTAAATAACATATCAATAGCCGGAGTTTGATGCCAGGCGTACATTGCCATATTATCTGGCCCTTCTTTTGGACTTGGCCAACCATGCTCCCAATAATGCCCTGTCCATTGTAGATTATTTTCTTCGGTATATTTATTCCACGGTTTCGACCATCGATCTATAAACAGCTGCAAAATAGTTGATTGATAATTATGACGCACCTTTTTCCAGTCGCCAGTTTCAGTTATCAACGACATTAAATTGGGCTCTAATTTATATCCCCACCATTTTTCAAATTGCTCGTATAAATCAGGCGTGTAGCGAATTGGTCCGGCGCTATGAGTATTTGTATTCGGTTCATCAGTAAAAATACCAGGAACTCGATTCCCAAATTCGGCACCCAAAGTTTTTTCGTAACCGGGCATTGTTATTTCCATAAATTTTTCGGTTACGCCGGGCTTTAAAATATCTACATACGAATATCCTCCATACCATTTCGAAGTATCATAATCGTTTAAATCTAAAACACAATACTCCCCTTTTTTGCCCAACTCAGATTTTACATTATCAGTAATTTCAACCCATTTTTCAGACTCTTTTTTGAAAATATGTTTTGGTCGTTCTGCAATTTCAGGAACTTTCAGTACATCCATGAAATAAGGTTTTAGAGCAATTCCGTCGCTGTTTGATTCGGGCATTTGTGCTGCAACATGTCCGCCTGCAAAACCACTAGGGAAAGAGTTCTCATCATAAATCCAAATATTCAAATCTAATTCCTCGGCTTTTTGTAAAGAGTAATCTATTAGCTCCCACCATTCGTCCGAAAGATATTCCGTAATCATTCCGTAACGTGGATGAATAAAAGCGCCACCAAATCCTTTGTCTTTATATTCAAATAGAGTTCGGTCGATATCTTCTTTAGACACATCGTTGTTCCAAACCCAAAACGGTGCAGTACGATATTCAACTGGTGGATTATGAAAATTAGCTGCCAACTGTTGATAGTTTGTAATTTGTCCATCAAAAGGCTCTATAATTTTCGTTTTATTACTACACGAAAATAATGTTACGATTACAAAAAGAATTAGAATGTATTTACACATAATATTTAATTTGCTGTTAGCCACTATCACACTAGTTTTCTTACATTTCCGTGGGGTATTAGCGACAATCTAATTTTTATAAGCCATCTGAAAAACAATCTCACTTATACCTGCCGGTTTTTTATTTTTTTCGTCCACAAAAATACGAACAGTAAGTTTTCCATCATTTACTTTTACAACTTTCTCCAAAGTCCATTTATACTCACCTGCACCTAAAACATAAGTTGCTGCTGTAACTCCCTCAAATTGCACTTTTTGCCATGTCGACAATTCTAAATCACCAACATTTGCACGAATCCTATAAACTCCATTTTTTACACTAATCTCAAACTCGTAATAATTTTTCGGATTTTCACACTCTGCTTTTTCATTACGAAATAGCTTTTTCCACAACCTTGCATTTCCATCTATACCCTCCGAAATCCATTCAACTCTGTCTGCTGTATTCCAATCTCCTAATTTCCAACCTTTACCCGAATAACCTTCAAAAGCAAGTATATTTTTTTTATTTCCATTTATATTGCATTGCCTTCCAAATGTAATTATACCTTTTGTAAAATTTCTATTAAAGTTATAAGTCTGCTGAAAATACAATTCATAAAGTTGTGAAAAACAATTTACTACATTAAAAAAAATTAAATTGTAAGTAGGAACGGTATCTGATTTTATAACAGAGAATTGTAAATGTCCCCATAAATTATCACCCCAAATTGTACCAATTAGTTCTCCACGAACCAATTTATCACCTTTTTTAACTAATATATTTTTGCTGTACAAGTGTTCGTACACATAATAAATTCCAGGTTGCGAGTTGCTTGCTAAAAGAACAGTGGTTTCTAATTTTGAAATATTTGACTCTTTCTCGTCAACCCAAACAACAGTACTATTTTCAAACGCAACTATCCAATGTTTTTCAATTCCACTTGCGTCGTTTAAGTCAAAATCTATTCCTGCATTCGACGAAAAATTATTATTCAATTTATTCTGATACGCAAACATTGTACTATTTTCTTCTACACTCCACAGAAAACCATCGTTAAAACTAATTGGGAAAATATATTTATTTTTATTTAAAATTGGTTTTGAAAAGTCAGAAAGACAAATTAAAGCATCGCTTTTAAGCAAACCATGAACCTCAGAATCAGTTGTTAATGCTTTTACATTTTTATTGTCGGCAACAAAAATTCTAATGTTATTAATAGTTTTGGGTAAAGTACGCCTGCTCACTTTTAACCAAACTGTGTCTGCACCAATTATAAACTGATTAAAGTGATTTTTTTGCTGAAGTAACTTCACATCTGTATTCTGAAATGTGATAGTCTCTCCAATTTTAATATTAAAATAGAAAGCATTTCCCCAATGAAAATCAGGTTTAGAATGTTCTTGCGCAAATACTCTAAAAAGCGGAATATTTATAAAGACTATTATAAACACTAAAATGAAACTATTCTTAGTAACAGGCATTCTATTAAATTATCAATATTTCACACTAAAAGATTTATCATTCAAATTAAATGGAATTTCACTTTCCTTTTCATCAAGAATAAGTTGAAATTTATCTTTTAAAACTTGCTCTTCATCAGTAATATTTTCCAGTTGCGCTTTTTCCAAAGTATCTTTTGCAGTATTAAAAAAACTACCGTTCTGATATAATTTATATTCATCATTCATTACCCATCGGTTATGTTCTTTATTTCCCCAACGAGGTGTATAATGAATAAATACTTCATCATTAATTTTATCTTTTTTCCCTGAAATTAAACTTAAAATACTTTTCCCATCGGTTTTATATTTTGTCTTAGCAACTCCAGCAGCTTCGCATAAAGTTGGCAAAATATCGGCAAACGAAATTACCGATTCAATAACTCTTTTCCCTTTCATTTTTTCTGGCCACGAAAACACGAATGGCACATGATTTCCGGTGTTTTTAGTAAAACCCTTGCCGCCAACTACTTTTGCATAATTAGTTGAAGAAATTATGCTTGGATGTGTTCCATTATCTCCTGTAAAAATAAAAATTGTATTCTCCCAAACTCCATTTTCTTTTAACGAGCTTTCCAATTGACCAACAATTTTATCGGTATAAGCCATCATATCGGCAAAATAGGCTGTATCTTTTTCATATCTTCTATCAGGATTTTCCCACTCCGGAGAATCTGGTGTTGGCACAAAAGGATCGTGCACCAAAACCATAGGATAATAAACAAAAAATGGCTCACCAGTTTTTCTATCTATAAAATCAGATATATAATCGGCAAATACTTGGGGACCGTACATATCAATATTCCTAGGTAAGTCTTTGCCGTTTTGAGTTATCAATGGATTAGCAAACCTTTCACCCTCTTTTTTAGGGCGATTTAATTGCCATAAACAATATTCGTCGAAACCAAAATGATGCGGTCTGTTAACATCCTGATTATTTGCATTGTTTCGGTTTAAACCATTCAACTGCCATTTTCCTGCAATTAAAGTTTCGTAACCAGCATCTTGCAATAAATTACCAAAAGTTTGTTGGTTAGGATTCAAATATCCAAAATCTTGATAATTACGATAATTGAATTTCCCGGTCATAATTTTCACCCGCGATGGCGTACAAATTGGTTGCGAGTAGCAATGTTCAAATCGAAGTGCATCTTCTGAAAGTCGATCGATATTTGGAGTATTATATTCGGTACTACCATTTGCACCAATACATTCGTAACCCATATCGTCTGCCATAATTAAAACAATGTTGGGACGTTTATCTGTTTTCACACAAGAGGTTATGCCAACTAATAATACAAATACAAAAAATATTCTTGTTATCATTTTCATTAATTATCTTCGAAATTTATCCGAAATAAATACAAGTCCATCAAACAAACCTGTTCGCCAATAACTCCACGAATGAATTCCATCTCTAACTCTATATTCATGTGGAATTCCTAAGTCGCGCATTTTTACATGCAAAGCAGAATTACCTTTGTATAAAAAATCGTCATCGCCACAATCAATATAAAAACGAATTGATTTTAGTTTTTCCAAATCAACAGTCTCAATTAAATGCAGCGGACTGTATGATTTATAATAATCACTTACTCTTTCTCTCTCTTTAGGTCCGTAAATATCTCCAAAATATCGATCATAAGCATCGTTCGAAATCATTTCTTCATCCGTAAAAGTTCCCGAGCTCATTGCCACGCACGACGAAAACAGATCTGTATTTCGCATTGAAAGTATTAATGCACCGTAGCCACCCATTGAAAGTCCTGCAATAGCTCTAAATTCTTTTTTAGAGCGAACACGATATTCCTTCTCAATAAAAGGAATAAACTCCTTAACAAACATATCTTCCCAAGGATCTTTTCCATCAAAACTATTCGCATACCACGAAACTTTACCATCGGGCATTACAATTATGCAAGATGAAAAATCTCCATTTGCAATTCCTTTATCAGCAATTGTATTTGCTTCGCCAAATTGTATCCACCCAGTTTCATCGTCAGAATATCCGTGCAATAAATACAAAATAGGATAATTTCTATTAGAGGATTCATAATCTGGCGGCAAATAAACAGAGTATTCAACCGGGTAACTAACTAAGTTACTTTCAAACTCTAACGACTCAAATACTTTACCTGTTTGAGCAAATAGCGAAAAACTGTAAATGATTACAAATGATAAAACAAGAATTTTCTTCATGATTAAGATTACTTTTTGCTTGAATAACAAAGCTATTAATATTCTGATTATTGATATGCTCATTTTTTTATTATTTCTTTAACATATTAACTAAGTTTGTAAAAAATCAAATTAATTTTTCGCAATGAATAAAATTATATTTTTACTGGCATCAATCACAATCATTTTCTCATCGTGTATAAACAACAAAAAATTAGTTGAATTCAATTCAGAAACTTTTTCAATAGGAATTGACACTAAGGGAAACGTGGCACATTT
>DAOVTY010000178.1 GCA_030632865.1 Bacteroidota bacterium | reverse complement strand
ACAACCGACGAAAAATCGAATATTGTTGAATTGATTAAAGAAAAATCGGCTGATTTACCAGTGGTTGTTGGAATGGGAGGAAACGACACACGAACAATTATTAAGCAAATTGATAAATTCAATTTTAACGATGTTGACGGACTGCTAATTGTTACTCCATATTACAACAAACCTTCGCAAGAAGGAATGTTTATGCATTATACCGAAATTGCAAAAGCAAGTCCGGTACCAATTATTTTATATAATGTTCCATCACGTACCGGTGTAAATTTAGAAGCCGAAACAGTAATTCGGTTGTCTGAAGCTTCTAAAAAGTTTGTAGCCGTAAAAGAAGCATCTGGAATTTTATCTCAAATAACCAAAATAGGAAAATATACACACGATAATTTCTCCGTTATTTCGGGAGACGATGTTTTGGCACTGCCAATTATGTCGGTGGGTGGCAGTGGCGTAATCTCGGTAATTGCAAATGCTTTACCAAAGCGAATAAGTAAATTAATACATTTAGCCGGCAGCGGAAATTATGGCGAAGCTCTAGATGTACATTACGAAATGATTGACATTATAAAACTTATTTTTAAAGAAGGAAACCCTGGAGGAATTAAAGCTTTAATGAATTACCAGGGAACAATTGAGAATATTCTACGCTCGCCTCTTAATAAAAATACCGATGCTACTTACAACGAAATTAAAGATGCTTTTTTAAAGTTGAAGTAATTTTTTAAAAGTTACAGTAGCAGTTTTCAGTTGCATACGTAGGAAAATACTCCTCTGCCTGCAGAATCTCCCAAACCCTTTTGCTTCGCTCGCACCCAAAGGGTACACTTAAAAAGGAATGGATAATTTAATAAAGAAGCTATTGTAAATTTCAATTTATAGACTTTTTCATAAAAAATTAACAGCTACCATACCAAACTATTCTGCAAATAATCTTAAATTTGAAAACACTGAAAAGAATACTTTGAGAAAAATAATTTTCATATCACTATTTTTTATTGCTTTTGGATCGTATGCACAGCAAGGTTTGCAAATGGAATTTACTGAGCAAGACTCTATTCAGATGGTGTTACAACGACAAATCGAGTATCGTCAGTTAATTTCGGGAAATGTATTTGACAACAATTTAATGGATAAAAAAATTGAAATACCCGAATTTAATCTAAAAGCCGAATACCAAAATAGATATACACTAAATCTTGGTACAAATCCAATTTCAAACTACTATTACGGAGGAATTTCATCTGGAATTACAAACCCATTTTATGGCAATGCAATGGTTTTAAGCTCAGCAGATTACCAACTGGGCAGTAAATTTATACTCGGTGGTTACAGTTATGGAGCCAACTCAATATTTGGTGCTCCCACTTTAAATAACGGTATGAATAATTTCGATTCATACGGATCAACACTTTTTTTGCAGTACAAAGTTTCAAAGAATTTCAAAATTGAAACACGAATAAATGTTCAAAAAGGTGGGCAACATCATGGATTTTAACTTAACACTCTATTTTTAATAGTAAAAACACTGAGCTCTAAACTCTGAACTAAAATTAAAAAATGCTAACCATTTATAAAGCATCTGCCGGCTCCGGAAAAACATTTCAATTGGTAGTTGAATACCTTAAACTTCTATTTAAAAACCCATATAACTACAAGCATATTTTGGCGGTTACATTTACCAATAAAGCCACTACCGAAATGAAGACCAGGATTTTAGAACAGCTTCATTTATTGGCAAGCAATCAAAAATCAGACTATCTTAAAATTCTTCAAAATAATGCATTTTCTGAAAAGGAAATTCGGGAACAAGCCAAATTAGTTTTAAAAAATATACTTCACGATTACAACCGTTTTTCAATAAGTACAATTGATTCGTTCACGCAAAGAGTTATAAAATCGTTTAATCGCGAACTAGGAATTTCCCCCAACTATTCGCTCGAATTAGATAGTGATATGATTCTGGCTGAAGCTGTTGACAGAATGTTGGCCAAAATAGATAAGGATAAAAAGTTACTGAAATGGCTTAAAGAATTTAGTAAAGAGAAAATTGAGGACAATAAAAGTCAGCGCATTGAGGATAATATAAAAATACTTGGGAAAGAGCTATTCAAAGAAAACTTTCAACTTTTTTTCTCAGAAAATAGCAAATCGGTTTATAGTCGCGAAAAACTTGAAAGTTTTGGAAAAGAGTTGAATATTCTTAAAGTTCAATTTGAAAACAGTTTAAAGCTTCTAGGAAAAGAAGGAGTAATATTAATTGAAAATAGCGGACTTATGATTGATGAATTCGCTGGAAAATCAAGAGGAATTGGTACAATTTTTTCTAAATATGCTGCAGGAAATTTACCTAATATTACAAAAACAGTTAAAAATGCAAGCGAAAATATAGAAAAATGGCACACCAAAACAAGTGATAAAAAAGATGAAATTCATCAACTGGCTGAAAGCAAGCTACAACCTTTATTAATTAAAATTCTAACATTTTTAAATAATGAAAGTGAAAGATATTACACAGTACTTGCAGTGCAAAAACAGATTAGAACACTTGGAATTTTAACCGATTTAAAAGAAGAAATAAAAACTTTACTGCACGAAAAAGGTGTTTTACAAATTTCTGATTCAAACTTGCTTTTAAGTAAAATTATAGATCAATCTGACTCTCCTTTTATTTACGAAAAAACAGGTATGTATTACAACCATTTTATGTTAGATGAGTTTCAGGACACCTCAACATTACAATGGAATAATTTTAAACCGCTGATAGTAAATTCGCTTGCCGAGGGAAATAATAATCTGATAGTTGGCGATGTTAAACAGTCGATCTACCGATGGAGAAACAGCGATTGGAAAATATTGGCAGAGCAATTAAATAGTGATTTCTCTGAAGGACAATTACAGTCGGAAACTCTAGAAAAAAATTGGCGCAGCGACAAAAATATAATCGATTTTAATAATGCAATTTTCGGGAGTTTAAAAGATAATTTTAAAAGCACTTTAATAGAACCAATAGATAACGAAGAGAATATTTATACGAAAAAATTCGATAATATCTATAACTCGTTTATTCAAGAGCCCGGAAACCCGGATTTAAAAAGGACAGGTTTTGTGAAAGTCCAGTTTTTACCTGCCGACAATTTTAAAGAAGAAACAGTTAACACTTTGGTGGAGCAGGTAAAACAGCTTCAAAATAAAGGAATAAAAGCCTCTGAAATTGCAATCTTAATTCGCAAACATAAAGAGGGAAAAGTAATTATTCAGGAATTTTTAAATGCAGCCGGCAAACCTAAAAATAGCGATTATAATCTTACCGTGCTTTCAAATGAATCGTTGTATTTACACGCTTCAAAAGCCATTTTATTTGTAATGCAAACTATCGAAATATTAATCGAACCGGAAAATGAGATTACAAAAATATCGCTTCTAAACCTATGGACAAATTGGTTAAAACCGGAACTTCTAAAACGTGGAAAACTTGCAAATAATAAATCAGAACAATACAATTTAGATATTGATTTTCAATCATTAGATGAAAATTTTAATACTCTTTTCAAGGCTGAACTTGCAAAAGAGATAGAGGCTGCAAAAGAAAAAATCATGCTCACCTCGCTCGATGAGACCATTACACAAATAAGTTCTCAGTTTCAACTATTTGAATTGGAAAACGAACTTCCATTTTTGCAAACATTAATAGACAAAGCTGGCGAGCTAAAAACTTCGCTATCTAACGATCTTTCAAATCTACTATTTTGGTGGAACGAAAAAGGAATAAAAACATCGGTGAATGTTAACGAAGAGGTAGATTCCATCAGACTACTTACCGTTCATAAATCGAAAGGTCTGGAATACAAAGCTGTACTTCTACCCTATTTAGATTGGGCAACCGGTTGGAAAAGTTTTGCACCTACAATTTGGTGTGAACCAAAAACAGCTCCATTTAATAAATTCCCATTGTTGCCAATTGTGGCAGGAACTCAAATGGAAAAATCATTTTTTAAAAATGAGTTTAACGAAGAAAAAGTAAGTACTATAATCGACACTTTCAACTTAATATACGTGGCATTTACAAGGGCAAAATCGGCACTAATTATAAATTGTCCTGCACCAAACGAAAGCAGTAAAACAACCGGAAAATCTGCTAATCATCTACTAAAAAAATCGTTGGAAAATTTAAGTACGAATGAGCAGTTTTCGAAATGCTGGGACAACGATGGAACAACTTTCCAGTTTGGCGAGATTTCCAAATCTTATGAAGAAAAAACAGTTTCCTCATCGAGGATAATTAAAAAATATCATTTTAACGATTTTGGGGATAAAATAAGATTGCGAACATCGGGAGATGACTTTTTAATTACCGGAGAAAAAAACAAATCAATAAAAAACCAGGGGAAAATTATTCACGATATTCTATCTGAAATTGAAACAGATAAAGACATTAAAAAAGCGTGTTTAAAAGCTTTTAACAATGGATTGATAAACGAAACAGAACTAACAGAAATTGAGGGTAAATTACAACGTAGCCTCCAAAATCCACAAATCAACAAGTGGTTTGATGGAAGTTATAAAGTAATAAACGAACGCAGTTTGCTAACTACTGAGCGTATTTTACGCCCCGATAGAATAATGATTTCAGAGAATGAGGCGGTTGTTGTTGATTATAAAACAGGTGGGAAAAAATCAGAAAATTACAACCGTCAAGTAAAACGCTATGCTAAAACTTTAAAAGAGACCGGAATGAAAAAAGTAACTGGCTTTCTTTGGTATATAAATCAAAATGAAGTTGAAAAAGTTTGCGAAATATAAAGCAAGATTGTCTAAAGTTGAAGGGGATTTTTTACACGTCTGCAATTAATCTTCTCTCATAAATTTCCACGTTATATCTCCATAAACCCAACTATTAGAGTTATGTAAATCCTCAACTGATCCTTTCCCATTTTCAGTTATAAAACGTTTTGTTGTGTATTCTCCATTTTCAAAATTAAAAGTTTTTCCATCGTCGTCATACAAAACAAAAGCTCCGCTTGCATCTCCATAAACACGAATTTCAAGTGGCGTATTTTCTTTCCATTCCGTTGTTTGTCTAATTTGTGGCATCATCGGAATTATACCACCATCTTTCACAAAAAGAGGTATTTTTTCAAAACCATTTTCAACTTGAATTATTTCGCCATTTCCAACAAACTTACCAGTATAAAAGTCGTACCAATTTCCTTTCGGAAGAATTACACTGCGCCCTTCGTCCATATTAAATAGAGGAGCAACCAACAAAAATTCACCCATCATATATTGGTCTTTCACCTCTTTTTTTATTGCCTCCGCATAAGGATTTTTTGTTGCATCTAATTCTCCTTTTTCGCTTTCCGCAACAGTTTCAAAACCTGGTTCTAAATTCATTCCCCTGAATGGCGGAGTACCATTAAAATAATAATCGGCAAATGTGGAATATAAATACGGTAACATTTGCATTCGTAAAAATGCAACTTCCTGACACTGTTCGTAAACCTCGGGGTACGACCACGGCTTTGTGCCGTCGGCCCAAGCATTAATCATTGCCATTGGCGAAAAACAGGTGGTTTGCATGCGCCTTAACCACTCTTCTCCTGTGTCACTTTTTCGAACTTCGGGAGTCCAAAGCAGACCACTAAAACCTGAATTTATTAATGCTGTTATAAAATCTTTGTGATTATAATAGTCGTTATAAATTACATACGGATACGAAACCGATCCGGCATTTGCAGCACGAATTAACCCATAAGTCCGTTCATTTTTATCACGGTATATTTCATCCGTCAAAGTCATCATTTGCGTTCCGTATGTTTGGCGCATTTGTTCACCGTCTAATCCCGATGGGAAAGTTGCAACATCTGGCCAAAGCCATCGATCATAACCATCCACTTCATCCATTTTAAAACCACTCATTCCAATCTCTAATAGATTTTTCTTAAAATGTTCCTGCATAATTTGCCTTGGTTTTTCCATCGTATAATCAGGAACAATTCCGTTCCAAACTATATGCGAACCCGAATAGGGTAACATTTTATCGTACAAACTTCCATCAGGAGAAAGGTACGGATTCATCCAAAGATTAAGTTTAATGCCCTGTGTTTTCATTTTATCAGAAAACTCAGCCGGATTTGGATATCGGGTTTTGTCCCATTCGAAAGTACACGGATAAGATTTACTGTGCCAACCGGGCTCCAATCCAATAACATCTAAAGGGAAATTTTTATCTACAAAGCCATTAATTTCATTTTGAATGTCTTCTGTATCATATAAAGTTGGAGTGCGCTGCCAAAAACCGAGTCCCCATTTTGGAGGAAGCACACCACCACCACAGTACAAATTAAACCGCTGTACAACGTCCAACATCGATTCTCCCGCAAACATAACTAACTCTACGCCATCAGCCGGAATCACAATTTCAAGATTGTCAGAATATGGTGTTGGGTTCCAGCCATCTCTGGCATTTCTATCATAAACTTTTGGCGAATTTTTACTGTTGTGGCGAACACCGGTTCCTACATAAACATCGATGTAGCGTGCTGCATTTATTAGAACTCCATAACCTTTCGACGAAACATAAAATGGAACTGGTGCATGTGTTCGGCCGTTATCTTTGCCACCATAATGATCCATGTGTAAACGCATTATTCTGCCACGTTGCTGAACGGTTTTAAAATTCAATCCGAAACCATAAATCTGTTCTTCTTTTTCCAAAGGAAACCGCAAGTAGGTTTTACCATTTTTTGTGAATGATTTTATTT
>DAOVTY010000324.1 GCA_030632865.1 Bacteroidota bacterium | reverse complement strand
TTGGTATTACTTTGGCTACTGATGCATTTGGCCCAATTGCTGACAATGCAGGAGGAAATGCTGAAATGGCGAAACTTCCAAAAGAAGTTCGTGAACGTACCGATGCATTAGATATGTTAGGTAATACAACTGCAGCAACCGGTAAAGGATTTGCTATTGGTTCTGCAGCTCTTACTGCAATGGCACTTATTTCGGCATATATGGAAGAAGTGAGATTGTGGTTTGGTAAAATTGCAAAAGACGGTGCTGGTTATGTTGAAAAAGGAGATTATATTTTTTATAACGATATTATGCCTGCTGTTCACGATGGAATGAAAGCAGTTCAAATTTCTACAGCTTCTGTAAAAGATTTTTCTGCTGCTTATGATATTACTCTTTTCAATCCTCTATTTTTAGGTGGTTTATTCCTCGGTTCAATGATGGCGTTTGTATTTAGTGCAATGACCTTGAAAGCTGTTGGACGTGCTGCTGCTGCAATGGTTGAAGAAGTTCGTCGCCAATTCCGCGATATTAAAGGTATCCTCGAAGGTACTGCCACTCCTGAGTATGCAAAATGTGTTGAGATTTCGACAAAAGGTGCACAAAAGGAAATGTTGGTTCCTTCGTTATTTGCGATTATTGTACCAATTGTTGTTGGTGCTGTAATGGGTGTTGCAGGTGTTATTGGTCTTTTGGCAGGTGGTTTAACTGCCGGATTTACTCTTGCAGTTTATATGAATAACTCGGGTGGTGCCTGGGATAATGCAAAAAAATTCATTGAAAAAGGAAACTTTGGTGGAAAAGGAAGCGATGCTCATGCTGCCGCTGTAACAGGCGACACAGTGGGAGATCCTTTCAAAGATACTTCAGGTCCTTCATTAAATATCCTTATTAAACTTATGACCATGGTATCAGTTGTTATGGCTGGTTTAACTGTAACCTTAAGTTTGCTTTGGTAGAATTAAGAAAATAATTTACACAAATTATATTGAACCATTCGTCGTTAGGCGGATGGTTTTTTCGTTTACAGTCATCCTCAAATTTTTATTTGTTAGCATTACTGTTTTTATTAATAATAATTTAAATATTTTTGTTTTTATATTGAACAAAATGTCTCAATTTTAGTTACACTATTAAACAATAATAAAAATCGATAAAAAAACAATATTATGGCAGATTTATCAGCAACTTACATGGGTGTAAAACTAAAAAACCCAATTATTCTTGGAGCGAGTAATCTTGTTTCCAAACCTGAAGTTATACAACAAATTGAAGAAGCGGGAATTGGAGCCATTGTTTATAGGTCGCTTTTCGAAGAGCAAATTCAGTTGGAAAATCTTCAAATGGATGAGGATTTAAATGAATATGAAAATAGAAATGCTGAAATGACTAATCTGTTTCCGGGGCTAGAACATGCAGGTCCGAAAGAACATTTGTACAATGTTGAAAAATTTGTAAAGAGTGTTAGCGTTCCTGTTTTTGCAAGTTTAAATGCCATTTACGAACCAACATGGACTGAATATGCAAAAGAGTTGGAAAAAACTGGTATTGCAGGGTTGGAATTAAATCTTTATGCAGTGCCCGGTTATTTTGAGAGGACAGGAGAATCGATTGAAGATAAACAAGTACAAATTGTGAAAGCTGTAAAACAGGCGGTTAATATTCCGGTGAGTGTTAAAATTAGTTTGTTTTATACAAATCCACTAAATTTTATTAAGAAAGTTGATGAAGCGGGAGCTGATGGTTATGTTTTGTTTAATCGCTTTTTTCAACCAGAAATTGATATTGAAACTGAAGAATATAGCTATCCATGGGAATTAAGTAATCCTAAAGACCATATGCTAGGTTTACGTTTTGCCGGATTATTACATGGAAATCTTGATGGTAGTATTTGTGTTAGTCGCGGTATTTATGATGGAAACGATGTGATTAAAATGATTTTAGCAGGTGCTGATGTTGTGCAAATAGTTAGTACAATTTATAGAAATCAACCAGGTATAGTCTCTAATATTTTAGATGATTTAAATAATTGGATGGATAATAAAGGTTATAAATCACTTGATGATTTTAGAGGTAAGCTTTCTCGTAAAAACATGAAAGATCCATTTGCATATCAACGTGCACAATATGTAGATATTTTAATGAAATCGGATGTTATATTTAAAAAATATCCAATGGTTTAGGAAGTAATAAATATTGAGTAATTAGTCTAGAATAAAAATAGGCATTCACTTTTTGAATGCCTATTTTTTATGTATTTACGTATCCTGTTTAATATTTTATTATGCTCTAATTGTTTGCTTTTAAATGGCAAACCGTCAGCTGAGGGATGCTCGTTTCATAAATCTACATTTTAGTTTAATTTGAATGTTACATTATTCAAATTATTAAATTTTGAAGATTTATCCTGTTAGAAACCTACAGCCTGAGCTAAGTTCGATACAAAGAATTCAGGTTATTGTTTTTTTCCTGCTAAAGATTCGTCGATAGCTTTGCAAGCTTTAAACCCATCGGCAATTGCACTAATAGCATCAGCGGTGCGGTTAACGGCATCACCGCCGGCATATACTTTTGGGTCGGTGGTTTGCTGGTTTTCATTCACCACAATTCTACCTCTTTCAACTTTAATGTTCTCAGCAAAATTACTTTCAAGGAAACTGTAATCGCCTTGCTGTCCAATTGCTCCCATTAT
>DAOVTY010000004.1 GCA_030632865.1 Bacteroidota bacterium | reverse complement strand
TCTAATATCGAGAAAGACTGGAACTGGGTTGTTAGGCAAAATGATGTAGGTGCCGAGCTAAAAAATGCATCTGATAATATTAGTCAGTTGGCAATTCAGGGGCCAAGAGCAACAGAGGTTTTGCAGAAGCTTACCGATGTTAATCTTTCTGAAATCAAATTTTACACCTTTATAACTGATAAATTTGCAGGGGTTGACGATGTTATTATTTCTGCAACAGGATATACAGGATCAGGAGGTTTCGAGCTATATTTTAGAAACGATGTTGCCGACAAAATATGGAATGCAATATTTGAAGCCGGAGCAGAATTTGGCATAAAACCCATTGGATTGGCAGCGCGCGATACTTTACGTTTAGAAATGGGGTATTGTTTATACGGGAATGATATAGACGATACAACTTCTTCAATTGAAGCTGGTTTAGGATGGATAACGAAATTCAATCATGAACGCAGTTTTATAGATCGTGATTTTTTAATGATGCAGAAAAAAGAGGGTGTTACTCGCAAACTGCGTGGTTTTATTATGCTCGAAAGAGGCATTCCACGACATGGTTACGAGTTGGTAAACTTTGAAGGTTCGGTAATTGGAAATGTAACTTCTGGAACAATGTCGCCAGTGTTGGGCAAAGGAATTGGAATGGGATATATTGCCAAGGAATATTCTGCTTTTGGCACACAGGTTTTTGTTAAAATAAGAAATAAAACAATTGCTGCTGAAATTGTGAAACTACCTTTTATTTAGATTATTTTTTTGCACAAATAAGAATGCTGTCTTTTTATTGAAGGGCAGCATTCTTGTTTATAGTAGGCATTTGTGCATCAACTTCTATTCTCCAGTTATTCAGCAGTTCTTTTAATTCTGCTGCTTTTTCAGGTAATTGTTCACTAAGGTTTGTTGTTTCCCCTTGATCTTTGCTAAGATCAAATAACTCTACACAATTACCACTATTTAATAATTTAGGTTCGTACCATTCAATTAATTTGAAGTTTCCAGAACGTACTGCTCCTGCAGGAATCATTCCCGAACCTCCATGATAATGTGGATAATGCCAAAATACATTATTGTGATTTTCAATTTGATTATTTTTTAAAACGGGTAAAAAACTTTTCCCGTCAATATTTTTAGGAATATTAGTGTTCCCTGTCACTTCAAGAAAAGTGGGAAGGAAATCAACTGAACTAATTAATGCCTCAGAAACAGTTCCCGCTTTA
The DNA here is from genome assembly GCA_030632865.1 of Bacteroidota bacterium. Lineage (GTDB taxonomy): Bacteria > Bacteroidota > Bacteroidia > Bacteroidales > Prolixibacteraceae > Draconibacterium. The sequence continues at coordinate 27,058 of DAOVTY010000004.1, read as the reverse complement.
ATTTCGTTTTTCCATTTTACAATTAGTGGTTCTCTAATTCCTCCCTCATAAAGCCAGCCTTTCCCAGCTCTGAAAGGTGTTTGTTTGGCATGTTTATCTCGTCCACCATTATCGCCAAAGAAAATAACGATTGTGTTTTCATTTAGCCCCAATTCATCTAACTTGTTAAATATTTCTCCACAGCTATTATCAAGTCGTTCAATCATTGCTGCAACAATTGGATGGTTTTCGGGTTCTTCACTCTCTTTCAAATTTTTATATTTCTGAATGGTCTCCTCTTTCTCTTTCAGCGGGTCGTGAATGGTGTTGTGTGATACAAACAGAAAAAATGGATTCGATTTGTTTCGAACTAAAAAATCAAGTGCAAGGGTGGTAATTGTATCAACATTATGTGCGTCGTTTTCAGCTTCTTGCCATGGTTGAATCATACTTCCTGAAGGTTTGTAAGTTACAAAAGATTCGTTAAATCCTTGCTTGTCAGGATTAAAAGGTAAACTTTTGGGCGGCATTTTATCTTGACTCAGATGCCACTTTCCAAACAAAGCTGTATTATAACCACTCTCTTTCAAAATCTCTGCAAAAGTGATTTCTTCTAAAGGCAAATATTTTTGCCAGTTAGGCTGAGAAAGAGGATAGTTGTCTTTATTATTTCCGGCAATAAAATCTGTTAAATGTAAACGTGCCGGGTATTTCCCAGTCATTATACTGGCGCGTGTTGGAGAGCAAACAGGGCATGCAGCATAAGCATTTGTAAACCGCATTCCTTCTTCTGCTAGTTGGTCGATGTTTGGAGTTTTGTAGTAACTGCTTCCGTTGCATCCAATTTGTGAATAGCCCAAATCATCAGCCAAAATAAATACAAAATTGGGTTGATTAACTTTGTTTTCAGAAGAACAGTTTATTAATAAAAAGGTGGTAAAAAATAATAGAAAAGCAATGTTAATGTAACCTTTTATACGTTTATAATTGTTTGTTTTTAACGGTAACAAATGTCTCTCGCTTATAATTATCTTCTCGTGTAACAAATTTTGCCTTGCTCGTTTCATGGTTTAGATTTTTGATTAGTTTGATTCAAAGTTAGTAGTTTTCATTTTATATTAAAATAAATAAGTAAATGTTCAAATATGTGAACCTCTTTTAATTTTATATTACTGAACTGTTTTCTTTTCAAAAAAATGAGCATTCTTATTTAGAAACAGATAAATTTGTAGAATAAAAACTTGATAATATAATGATATTTATCACTGCTCATTAGAATTGTCACTGTTTTATAGCTTGAAAATTTAATTTAGGAATTGACTTTTCTCATCTGCAAACTGATTACTAATTTCGTTCTTTGAATAGAAGTTTGCAACTAACATATTTATTAACTTATTTTTAATTGTTGTATAATGAAAAAACATAATTTTTACGCCGGGCCTTCAATTTTGCCCGAAGTTACAAAAGAAAAAACCGCTGAAGCAGCGATGAATTTTGCAGGAACCGGTCTTTCAGTAATGGAAGTTTCTCATCGAAGTAAAGAGTTTGTTGCAGTAATGGACGAAGCTCAATTACTTGTAAAAGAACTTTTAAAAGTTCCGGAAGGATATTCTGTGCTTTTTTTGCAAGGCGGTGCAAGTACTCAGTTTTTAATGGCTCCTTATAATTTGATGGATAAAAAATCAGCATACTTAAATACAGGTATGTGGGCTAAAAAAGCAATTAAGGAGGCAAAGTTTTTTGGTGAAGTTGTAGAAGTTGCTTCATCGGCAGATGCTAATTATAATTATATTCCGAAAAGTTATGATATTCCAGACGATGCAAGTTATTTTCATATTACAACAAATAACACAATTTATGGAACGCAACTTCATGCCGAGCCTGAAGTATCTATGCCTTTAATTGGCGACATGTCGTCTGATATCTTTAGCCGTCCAATCGATGTGGCTAAATACGATGTGATTTATGCTGGTGCTCAGAAAAATTTGGGTCCATCGGGAGCTACTTTGATAATTGTAAAAGATGAGGCACTCGGAAAAATTGAGCGCCAAATTCCTACAATTTTAAACTATAAAACACACATCGACAAAGATTCAATGTTTAATACTCCGGCTACATTGCCTGTTTTTGCTTGCTTGCAAACTTTACGCTGGCTAAAAGAAAATGGGGGTATTGAGGCGATGGAAAAAACCAATATAGAAAAAGCAGCTCTTGTGTATGATGAAATTGACAGGAATAAATTATTTAAATCAACAGTTGCAAATGCAGAAGACCGCTCGTTAATGAATATTTGTTTTGTTATGACTGATGAGTACAAAGATTCTGAAAAAGATTTTCTTGATTTCGCAACATCAAAAGGGATAGTTGGAATTAAGGGGCATCGTTCTGTTGGAGGTTTTCGTGCATCAGTTTATAATGCAATGCCAATAGAAAGTATTAAAGTACTTACAGCAGCCATGCAGGAGTTTGAAAAAACAAAATAAGTTTTTTTTGATAAAAGAGGCTGTTTCATAATATTCATTTTTGTAAAATGGTGTGAGACAGTCCCTTTCTTTTAAATAAAATTTTAGGGTATGAAAAAAGTTTTAATTGCTACTGAAAAACCGTTTGCTCCGGTTGCGGTGAAAAAAATCAGTAAAATTTTGAATAAGGCAGGGTACGAAGTTGACCAAATTGAAAAATACACTTCAAAACAAGAGTTATTAAAAGCTATTGCAACTGTTGATGCGGCAATAATAAGAAGCGATAAAATTGATGATGAAGTTTTAAATGCAGCAAAAAAATTAAAAATTGTAGTAAGAGCCGGTGCCGGTTACGATAATGTTGATTTAAAAGTTGCAACTGCAAATAAAGTTGTAGTTATGAACACACCCGGTCAAAATGCAAATGCCGTTGCAGAGTTGGCAATTGGTTTAACAATTTTTGGAATTAGAGAACTGTTCTCAGGAAACCCTGGTGGCGAACTTCGTGGACGTACTTTGGGGTTACATGGATTTGGATTTGTTGCGCGAAACGTATTTCGTATTGCCCGTGCTATGGGAATGAAAGTTATTGTTTACACACAATATAGCAAAGATGCAGCGGCGGCAATCGGATTAAAAGTAACAAATTCGCTCGAGCAACTTTACGAAAAGAGTGATGTAGTTTCAATTCATGTTCCGGCAAGAGGTGAGCATATTAAATCGGTTAGTTATAAAGTTTTAAAACATTTAAAAGACGGAAGTATTCTTGTAAATACTGCAAGAAAAGAGGTAATTAACGAACCCGATTTGGTTAAATTGATGGAAAAGAAAACGGGGATTAAATATATGTCGGATGTAACTCCTGACTGTGAGAATGAATTCATTAAAAAATTCGAAGGTCGTTATTTTTTCACTCCCAAAAAAGCTGGCGCACAAACTGCTGAGGCTAATTTAAATGCTGGAGTAGCTGCAGCCGAACAAATTGTTGACTTTTTTGAACGTGGCGATGAAACGCACAAAGTGAACGAGTAAATTGATACTAACTAATTAACTAAAATAACATGGCAATAATAAAACCATTTAAAGGACTTCGTCCACCACAGCAAATTGTTGAGAATTTGGCTTGTTTACCTTACGATGTAATGAATTCTGATGAAGCAGCTAAAATGGCTGATGGGAAAAAAGAGTCGTTGCTTAGGATTACGAAAGCAGAAATAGAGTGTGACGGTGTTGATGATATTCACTCTGAAATTGTTTACGATAAGGCAGTTGAAAATTTTAGTGCATTCCAGAAAAATGGTTGGTTAGTTCAAGACGATAATCCTAAATATTATATTTACGCTCAAACAATGAATGGGCAAACACAATATGGAATTGTTGGTGCCGCTGCTTGTGCCGATTACGAAAATGGAATCATAAAAAAGCACGAATTAACGCGCCCCGAGAAAGAGGAAGATCGCATGGTTCTAACACGTTATTTGAATGCCAATATCGAGCCGGTTTTCTTTGCGTATAAAGCAGTTGCCGAAATTGATGAGATTGTGGCAGCAATTGTAAAAGAGAGCACAGCAGATTACGATTTTACTGCTGAAGATGGGTTTGGTCATCATTTTTGGGTAATTAACGACGAACTTACAAATAAAAGAATTGAGCAACTTTTTAAAGAAAAAGTGCCATTTACTTATGTTGCCGACGGACATCATAGAACTGCAGCAGCTGCAAGAATAGGAGTCGAAAAAACCAACCAAAATCCAAATCATACCGGAAACGAAGAGTATAATTTTTTCATGGCTGTTCATTTTCCCGATAACCAATTGCAAATTATAGATTACAACCGGACTGTAACCGATTTGAACGGTTTGTCGGATGTAGATTTTCTTGCCGCATTATCGAAAAGTTTCGATGTCGAGAATATGGGGCCTGAAATTTATAAGCCTACTAAATTGCACGAATTCAGTCTATATCTTTCGGGTAATTGGTATAAACTTGCATCGCAAAAAGGTACATTCGATAATTCTGATCCGATTGGAGTTTTAGATGTAACCATTTTATCGAAGCATATTTTAGAGCCAGTTTTAGATATTAAAGATTTGCGTACTTCAAAACGAATAGATTTTATTGGCGGAATTCGTGGGTTGGGCGAGTTGAAAAAACGAGTTGATTCGGGTGTTATGAAAGCAGCGTTTGCTTTGTACCCAGTTTCTATGCAGCAATTAATAAACATTGCCGACAGTGGAAATATTATGCCACCAAAAACTACCTGGTTCGAACCAAAATTGCGCTCGGGTTTGGTTATTCATAAATTAGATTAGTAGTAGATACTTGCTGAATTTAAATTCTACGAAGAAAAATAGTTGAAATTTTTTGTTGAAGTCAAATTGATTTAATATGTTGCTTGCATATTGCCATTTTACATTCAGATTTAATGGATATAATTAAACCTCAAATGTTTGAAGCAGTGATAATAAAAATGCAACAATGCTGCTTTTTGTTCGTTAATTGAATATTCTATGGCGTACCTTTTAAAAAACAAACAATTATAACAGATGAAAAAAATTACTGTACTCTTGATTTTGTTTGTATCGATTGCACTAATTTCTAATGCAAAAAAAGACATTAATGCATGGAAAAGTGAAAAGAATTTAAATCAGCAATACTTAGTTTTTAAGAAAAATCTTAATTATTGGAATGGTTCCTATTTCTTGACAGAAGATCAACTTGCTCAATTTTATAACGCTATAGGCGATTCAGTTGCTATTTTAGAAAATGAGGTGTTAAATGGAGAGAATCAGAAAAAAACGTTGCAGAGTGAGTTAGATTCAAAAATTGAACAAATAGAAAATATCCAAATAAATCTTAACGAAAGCATTGAGCGTGAAAACTCAATAATTGTTTTTGGAATGAATATTAATAAAAGTGTTTACACGTTTTTTATGTATATGTTTATTTTAGGACTTTTGGTACTAACAGGCTTTGTATTTCTGATGTTTAAAAGAAGCAACAAAATTACTGCCCGCACAAAAAAGGATTATAACGAGTTAAAAGAGGAATTTGAAATACATAAAAAAAGTTCATTAGATCGTTACACTAAAATTAATATGCAACTGCACAGAACAAGAATGGAGCTTAAAAAGTAGTAAAAGCCAGACCTTCTATTTTAACCTAAGTTGTTAATTTGAATTTAGTTTGATTCCCCTAATTTATTTCCCGTAAATATAAAAGTTAATTTATTACCCCAACATGTACTGGTATCTAAATATAGCAGCCTAGATAATTTTCTAATAACAGGTTAATTTGTCTATTTTATATAACTTCAACATTTTAAAAAGTATAAAATGAATATCGATAAAATTTCTCTCCGCAAAATCTATAAAAGGAAAAAAACTGATCGCGATATTTTTCAGGAATTAATGCCTACTAAAGTTAAAGAAGTTCTTTTAGTTGCTACTCTTTACGACTCTTATTCGATAGTTCGAGAAGGGCAATTCAGCGATAAAATATTTGGTGAATATCTTCAATTAAATTTATATGCCGCACCTCGTTTTACCAGTGTTAATTCTATAGAAGATGCTCTGCAAGTTTTAAAACATAGAGACTTCGATATGATTATTATTATGGCGGGCATGGATAAAGATTATCCGGTTGAAATAGCACGTGAAATACGTGTTGTAAGGCCGAAAATTCCGCTTTTGTTATTAGTGAATAATAATGGAGATTTACGTTTTTTTCAAACCGAAGTTCAGAAATTAGACTTTATTGATCGTATTTTTGTGTGGAATGGAAACTCCAATGTTTTCCTTGCAATGATTAAATATATTGAGGATAAAAAGAATGTTGCACGCGATACTCAAAATGGAAATGTTCGTATTATTCTTTTAGTTGAAGATAGTATTCAGTACTATTCGCGTTATTTGCCAATGCTTTTTACTACTGTAATGACGCAGACGCAGATGCTGGTAAAAGAGGATGCTAAGGACGAACTGGACAAAATATTACGAATGCGAGCTCGTCCAAAAGTTCTTTTGGTTAGTACTTACGAAGATGCAGTTAAGATACTAAACAGTTATAAAAAATATATTCTTTGCGTAATTTCCGATGTTAATTTCGAAAGGGGAGGAGTGGCTAACGAGAATGCCGGCATTGAGCTTTTAAAATTCGTTCAGAAAAAGATGAAGTATCCGATTCCTCTTTTATTACAATCGCACGATATTGCTAATGCAGAGCGAGCTAGGAGTATAAATGTTGATTTCATTAATAAGAACTCGGAAAGTTTGTCGATGGATATTTTAAACTTTTTATATCGTCGGTTGGGTTTCGGAAATTTTGTGTTTAAGGGGCAAGACGGAAAACCTTTGGGCGAGGCTGAAAATATTCGAAAGTTTGAAAAAATGTATAAAGAGATGCCGTCTGATGTATTACTTTATCATGGTCCAAGAAACTCATTTTCTACATGGTTAATGGCGCGCGGTGAGATAAATATGGCCGAAATGTTGCTCCCTGTAAAAAACGAAGATTTTAAGACTTCAGAAGAGTTGCGAGATTATTGTTTGAATGTTTTCAAAAAGGTTAGGTTCGAAAAGCGAAAAGGAACAATTGTAAACTTCGATCCAGCAGTTTTAAGTTCTAACCGTTTTATTGTTCGCATGGCAAAAGGTTCTTTGGGAGGAAAAGGGCGCGGAGTAGCTTTTATCTGCAATTTTATCGAGAACATAAATTTCAAAAAACTTATTCCTGATTTAAATATTAGAATCCCGGCAACAGCAATAATAGGTGCTTATGAGTTCGATAAGTTTATTGAAATAAATAATCTGTACGACGATATTTATTCGTTGAATGATTATGAATCTATTAGACAACATTTTTTGGAGTCGGAGTTTGATGAAAAAATGAAAAAGAGGTTGAGAGAATATCTTCAAGAGATGAAACAGCCTTTGGCAGTTCGTTCTTCTGGTTTGTTCGAAGACTCATTATTACAGCCTTTCTCAGGAGTTTATGCAACATATTTAATTCCTAATAATAATACAGATATAGAGGTGCGTTATCAACAACTAGAGACTGCAATAAAGTTGGTTTATGCAAGTATTTTTACCGACTCGGCACAAGCTTATTTCGATGCTGTAAATTATAAAATTGAAGAGGAAAAAATGGCTGTGGTAGTTCAGGAGGTTATTGGTCATGATTATAATGGAAAATATTACCCAAGTATTTCAGGAGTTGCTCAGTCGTATAATTACTATCCAATTTCGTACATGGAGCCCGAAGATGGTTTCTCTGTTGCAGCTGTTGGCTTGGGAATGTATGTTGTAGGTGGCGAAAATTCGTTTCGGTTTTGTCCCAACTATCCACAAATAAATCCTACTTCGTTAAAAGATCAGGTTCGCGATTCGCAAAAACAGTTCTACGCAATTGATATCTCTAAAACAGAATTCGATTTGGTAGCTGGAGGAGAAGATGCAGCAATTAAAAAGTACAAAATAAAAGATGCCGAACAGGATGGAACACTCGAACATTCCGTATCAACTTATAGTATCGAGAACGACGATTTGATTCCCGGAATTCAGCAAAAAGGACCTCGTGTAGTTGACTTTGCTAATATATTAAAATACAACTATTTGCCATTGGCTGAAACTCTGCAGATTTTATTGAAGTTATTTAAAGAGGCAATGGGATCGCCGGTTGAGATTGAATATGCAGTTGATTTGGAGAAAAAGGAAAATGGATTGCCAACTTTTTATTTATTGCAGATAAAACCTTTGATCCGAATTGAAGAACAAGTTGATGTTGATATAAAAGAAATTGAAAAAGATAGAATTTTTATGTATGCCGAGCATGGAATGGGAAATGGTAAAATTGAAAATATCAGAGATGTAGTTTATGTTGATCCTGATAAATTTGATAAAATGCAAACCAAGCAGATGGCAAGAGAAATTAGTAAGATGAACCAGCAGTTTGAAGAAGAGGGGAAAGAGTATATTTTAATTGGTCCGGGAAGGTGGGGGTCGCGCGATCATTTTACCGGAATTCCTGTAATGTGGGCACACATTTCTAAAGCGCAAATTATTATAGAAATGGGACTGCCAGGTTTTCCATTGGATGGTTCTTTGGGATCACATTTTTTTCATAATGTTACTTCAATGAATGTGGGATATTTTTCGGTGCCACACAACTCCCGAACTTCAAAATTAAAAATGGAAGCATTAAAAAACCAGAAAGTAATTAAAGAAACAGAATTTATTAAACACGTAGAATTTGATAAACCGCTGAATGTTTTAATGAATGGAAAAGATAGAAAAGCTCTTATTTATTGTTGAAGAGAAGATTCAGTATTTATTACGTTTTTAGAAGCTTAACCCTAAAGTAAAATTCATACTAGGTAGTGGCGATTTGTTGCTATTTTCATCACTTAGGTTTCCTAAGAAATCACCTGGATTATCATCACTCTCCAGTTCTGGGCTGATAGTATTGTATTCTAATCCAATCATTAAAATGCCAAAACGTATATTAAGCCCAGTTGAAAAACCTGTTGCTATTTTAGCTATGTAAGTTTCATCAGCATCTTCAATGCTGATTTCATAAAATGCCGTTGCAGTAGCCCAAGCAATATCTGCTTTAGCAAATACATCAAATGCCAATCTTTTTGTAGGACTAAAAGTGAATGATGGTCCAATCTTTGATCCAACTCTCAAGGTTCCAATATTCAACTCATTATTAATAGTTGAAAAATTATTGTAGTTCAAATATAAATAGTCAACATTTATACCGAAAGCCAAATTCTCAGAGGCGGGTACACTGCTGATCATAAAAATTGTTCCCAATTCAAATATTGCCCCTGTTTTATCTTCAATGCCTACGTAATCTCTGTCTTCGTTTGTAAGTCCAAATTGTTCCCAAGAGGGATTGGAATATCCAAAACGGAAATAAAATTCATTGTCGAGTTTCTGTCCAAACGAACTAAAAGAAATTAAAGCTATAGCAAAAAAAACTATAATTTTTTTCATAATAGAGTATGTTAGTAATCGTGCATATTTAATACAATTTTTTAATTCGTACTTGTTAAGTTAGGCTTATATTTTACAACATAAAAGAGAAGTCAATCATAAATAATTTTTAATTACAAAATATTTATTTTGTTTTAGCTTGAAAATATTTTGATTGATAAAACTAGAGCGACTGTGAAAACAACAATAATATTGTCAACTTTTTCTTTTAATCTTTTAACATTCAACTTTAAACTGTATTTTTGCACTTCATTTTAAAAAGAACTAAAACGCATGTTTGAGAATTTAAGTGAAAGACTGGATAAGTCGTTTAAATTACTGAAAGGCCAGGGGAAAATTACTGAAATAAACGTTGCCGAAACGTTAAAAGATATTCGCCGTGCATTGCTAGATGCCGATGTTAACTTTAAAATTGCCAAAAAATTTACCGACGACGTAAAAGTTAAGGCAATGGGAGAGCAGGTTTTAACAGCAGTTAAGCCGTCGCAATTGATGGTGAAAATTGTTAAAGATGAACTTGCCAAGTTGATGGGAGGCACTTTTACTGATGTTGAATTGACAAGTAACCCTTCGGTAATATTAATGTCAGGTTTGCAGGGATCTGGTAAAACAACTTTCTCTGGTAAACTTGCAAACATGTTAAAGTCTAAAAAAGGCCGAAATCCATTAATGGTTGCTTGCGATGTTTATCGACCGGCTGCTATCGACCAGTTGAAAGTTTTGGGAGAGCAGATTGGAGTTCCGGTTTACACCGAAGATGGAAATATGAACCCGGTTAAAATTGCCAATGCTGCGGTTAAGGAGGCAAAATCAAAAGGATACGATGTTGTGATTATCGACACTGCCGGTCGTTTAGCTGTTGATGAGCAAATGATGAATGAGATTTCGGCAGTTAAAAAGGCGGTCGATCCCGATGAAATTTTGTTTGTGGTTGATTCAATGACCGGTCAGGATGCAGTAAATACAGCCAAAGAATTTAACAATCGTTTAAATTTTGATGGTGTTGTTCTTACAAAATTAGATGGTGATACTAGAGGTGGAGCTGCACTTTCTATTCGCTCTGTTGTTGAAAAACCAATTAAATTTGTTGGTACGGGCGAAAAAATGGATGCGCTGGATGTGTTTCATCCCGATAGAATGGCCGACCGTATTTTGGGAATGGGCGATATTGTTTCGCTGGTAGAAAAAGCACAGGAGCAGTTTGATGAAGAGGAGGCCCGAAAACTACAAAAAAAGCTTGCGAAAAACACATTCAACTTTAATGATTTCTTGAAGCAGATTAACCAAATTAAGAAAATGGGAAATCTGAAAGATGTGGTTGGAATGATTCCAGGAATGGGGAAAGCACTGAAAGATACCGAAATTGATGATGATGCATTTAAATATATTGAAGCTATAATTGGGTCGATGACACATGATGAACGCGAAACTCCATCGTTAATAAATGGTAGTAGACGTAAACGTATTGCATCAGGTTCTGGCACTAATATTCAGGAAGTAAATCGTTTGATAAAGCAGTTTGGCGAAACGCGAAAAATGATGAAAATGGTTTCGCAGGGTAAAAATGTTGGGAGAATGATGAGTGGAATGCAGCAGCAGGGGAGGAAGTTCTAAGACTCTTGCGAGGAAGCAGAGATGCGGATTTCAATAAAAAGCTGATTAACAATGGAAATACAAGAATTGTAAATAATTTATAAATCAAGCAAAATTTATTAGGTTTTACTTTGTGCCTTTGCAACTTTGCGAGAAAAAAATCTTATGAAATTAATTGACGGAAAAAAAATAGCCTCTGAAATAAAGCAGGAAATTGCTGTACAAGTAAATGAAATTGTAGAGAGAGGAGAGAGACCTCCGCATTTAGCTGCAGTTCTTGTTGGTCATGATGGAGGAAGCGAAACTTATGTGGCATTCAAAATTAAAGATTGTGGCGAAGTTGGTTTTAAATCGTCGCTAATTCGTTTTGAAGATAATGTAACCGAAGATGAGTTGCTGGCTAAAGTAAATGAGCTGAATAATGATGACAATTTGGACGGTTTTATTGTTCAGTTACCGTTACCAAAACATATTTCGGAGCAAAAAATTATTGAAGCCATAAATCCTAAAAAAGACGTTGACGGATTTCATCCCGAGAATGTTGGTAGAATGGTAATTGGTTTGCCATCGTTTGTATCTGCAACACCTTTCGGAATTGTAGAATTATTGAAACGTTACAATATAGAGACTAGTGGTAAAAATTGTGTTATTGTTGGTCGTAGTAATATTGTTGGCCGACCGTTAAGTGTATTAATGTCGCAAAAAGCGGTAAATGCTACTGTTACAGTTGCACATAGCAGAACCCATAATTTGGAGGAAGTTTGCCGAAATGCTGATATTTTAATTGCAGCAATCGGTGTTCCAGAGTTTGTGAAAGGTAACATGGTAAAAGAGGGAGCAGTTGTAATAGACGTTGGCACAACTCGTGTGAAATCTGATAAAACGAAGTCGGGCTGGAAACTTAAGGGTGATGTTTTGTTCGAAGAGGTAGCTGATAAGTGTTCGTATATTACACCAGTTCCGGGTGGTGTTGGACCAATGACCCGAGTTTCTTTATTGCTAAATACAATGTTGTCTGCTAAAAAAGAGATATATAAATAGACAAGTTAAATGCAGTATAAATAAGGGGGGCTATTAATTGTCTCCCTTATTTATTAGCTCAACTTCTTAGAATGATTTTAAATTATGTGAAAATTAATCTAATCTCATTTCAATCAATTTATTTTTCTATTTTTGAAACACTAACATAGTTTAAACTGGAAAAATTTCAAGGATGGAAAGTGTTGATTTTAAGGAAGAAGTGAAGAAGTCTGAAAGTAAATTTAATAAGGAAATTCATACAGAAATAGTACGTGCCGGAAAAAGAACTTATTTTTTCGATGTTAAAAGCACTCGAAATGATGAGTACTATTTAACCATAACCGAAAGTAAAAAGAGGTTTGATGAAAATGGGAAATTCCATTTTGAAAAGCATAAGTTATTTTTGTATAAAGAGGATTTCGATAAGTTTGCTGATAGTTTACAAGATGCTGTAAATTATATTCGTAAAAATCAACCGCAACGAGAAAATATTCCTAAAGTTGAGAAGATAGAAGAGAAAATAGAAGTTGTTGCAGAGCCTGCAAAAGATTTTTCTGATATTGAGTTTGAGGATATTTAGATACTAACCGATTTCGCTCAATTCTAACCACCGAAACTCTTTTTCATCCAGAAGAGTTTTTATTTCTTCTAATTTAGTAGATTTTTGAAATAACTCTTCATGTGGTAAATTACCCGAATTTAGTAATTCTTCAATACTGTTTTTCTCCATTTCTAAACTTGCAATCTCAGTTTCCAATTGCTCAAATTCACGTTTTTCACCAAAAGTTAGTTTTCTATTTTCTTGTTGAGTTGTTTTTTTTGCAGGCTGTTTTTTTACCTGTTTATTTGCTTTTTCAAGTGCTTGTTCTTTTGCCTGTTTCTCTAAAAAATCATTTCTGTAAATTGTGTAGTTCCCCGGAAAATCGGAAACTACACCTTCACCTTCGAAAACAAAAAGATGATCAACAATTTTGTCCATAAAAAATCTGTCGTGCGAAACTACAACAACACACCCCGCAAACGCTTTCAGGTACTCTTCCAGCACATTTAAAGTCATTATGTCCAAATCGTTGGTTGGTTCGTCTAAAATTAGAAAATTTGGATTTTGCATTAAAACTGTACATAAGTACAAACGACGCTGCTCTCCACCACTAAGTTTTTCAATAAAATTGTATTGAGTTTCCGGCGGAAACAAGAAGTAGTTTAACATTTGTCCGGCACTCATTTTAGAGCCATCTTCGAAATGTATGTATTCTGCAATTTTCTGAACGGCATCAATTACACGTTCCTGCGGATCGAAAGTAATACCCTCCTGCCGGTAATATCCAAATTTAATTGTTTTTCCAATTTCGATATGTCCGGAATCGGGCTGGAGAGTTTGAGTAATTATATTTATGAAAGTAGATTTTCCGGTTCCGTTTTTGCCTACAATTCCAACTTTTTCGTATCGCGAAAATTTATAGTTAAAGTTCTCTATTAAATTAACTCCCGGAAACGACTTGGAAATATCGTACATTTCAACAATTTTCTTCCCGAGCCGCGACGATTTTACATTTAGTTGAATAGACTTATCATTTAATTTTTTCGATGCTTTCTCTTTTAAATCCTGAAATGCATCAACTCTGTATTTAGATTTTGTGGTACGTGCTTTTGGCATTCGTCGCATCCACTCAATTTCGGTTCGCATTAAGTTTTTTGCCTTTGTAACCGATGCATTTTGCATTTCAATTCGTTGTTCGCGCTTCTCAATAAAATATGAATAATTGCCTTGGTAACGATAAATTTGGTTGTCGTCCATTTCTATTATTTCGTCGCAAACGCGATCGAGAAAATAACGGTCGTGCGTAACCATTAAGAGTGTTGCTTTTGTTTTTGCTAAATATTCTTCCAGCCATTCTATCATCTCAATATCAAGATGATTTGTGGGTTCGTCTAATATTAATAAATCAGGTTTATTAATTAAAATTTTAGCAAGAGAAAGTCTCTTTTGTTGTCCTCCCGACAATTCAGAAACCTTTTGTTCTAGTTGAGTTATTTTTAGTTGAGTTAGTATTTGACTTATTTCTACTTCTATGTCCCAGCCATTCAACTCATCCATTTTTGCCGAAATCTCAGCAATCTCTTGCTCATTATTATGAGCAACTGCAAGTTCAAAAGCTTTTACCGTTTTTAATTTTTCATTTTCCGTTTCGAAAATCTCCTCGATTACTGAATGATTTGGGTTTAATTTTGGAATCTGCTCGAAATACCCAATTTCAACATCGTTTGTATGTGTAACTCTCCCTGCTTCGGCGGTTTCTTTTCCGGCAAGTATATCGAGTAGTGTCGATTTTCCAGTTCCATTTTTTGCTATTAATGCTACTTTTTTCTCCTCAAAAATAGTAAACGAGATATTCTCGAAAAGCATTAGTTCACCCCATCGTTTCGAAAGGTTTTCGGCTTGCAAAAAAGGTTTCATTGTTGTATTAAGATTTATCTTGCTCGTTAACTTCCGAATTTTTTTCCATAGTAAGAGCATCTTTATATTCGAATAGCATATTTAAAAATGTTGGAATTGTTTTAGCGGAAGAATTGTTGGGCGAGTTGGTAAGAATTGCAATGCCAATATCCTCTTCATTACAAAGTGCAATCTCTGCTTTATATCCAGAAACATAACCTCCGTGGTAAGCAATTTTCCGTCCTTTGTATCCAACAATTCTCCATCCAATAGAGTATTGTTTAGATTGAACTTTGTCCCAACTTCTGAAATAAGTTCTTTTTAACAGAGAATTTACCTGCGGTGTAAAAACAGTTTCGCGGGCATTATTCGAGAAGTTTTTAGAATCTTCGTTGGTAAGCGTAATCAGAAACTGTCCTAAATCTGATATACTTGCATTTATACCAGCAGCCGGAATTGTATTGTAATATCTGTCGTTAAGTCGCATAACACTGTACTTGTTTCCCCCCTGATTGTAATGAGGATATGCTTTGTTATCATCACTTTTAAAGGCATCGTATCCGGTTGATGCATCGCTCATCCCAAACGGAATAAAAATCTTTTCATTTAGTAAAGAATTAAAACTTTTATTGGTTTGTTTAGATGCGATAGGATCGTAAATACTATAAACAACATTCTGATAACCATATAGTTCTCCCGGTGGAGCAGCTATGTCAACTTCGCTTAACCGCGACATTATTTTTTCTAATGGAACATGATCTTCTACCATTAAATCGTATGCATGTGGAATTAAACCTGAGGTGTGACTTAAAAGATGGCGAACTGAAATATTGTTGGTGCTTTCGCTGTTTTTCAACTTGAATTCAGGAAGATAATTAACTACTTTCTCATCTAAATCTACTATATTTTCATCGTCTAAAATTCCAGCTAAAACTCCTGTAACAGTTTTAGAAACAGATGCTAGCCTGAAAATAGTATGTTTATTAATGACATCTTTTTCTCCTTTTTTCTGAACTCCAAAACATTTTAAGAGTGCAATTTCGTTTTTGTAGATAATAACAATTGCGGCGCCAACTATTCCAGATTTTTTTACTTCAGAAGTTAGTATACTATCATACTCTGTTATAATGTTTTCTATTTCGTTTAAACTACTTGGTTCAGAATTTTCAATCTGGATATTGATTTTTTCTGTAGTAATTTCTGATGGGTTTATAAATGCCTGAAGCTTAAAGGCAACTACTACAAAAATAATAATTATTGGAATATATAGTTGTTTACGTTTTATCATTTATAATTTAAATGAGTTTAATTTAAGTGCGCAAGATAATTATTATGAGTCTAAAGTTTCTACAAACCATTTGGATTTTGATATTATTAACAAACAGATTCATGTTGGTAAAGTTGGGGAATGAAAAAGCCGGTTAATACCGGCTTTTCTATAACTGTTTAATTTGTTAATTTAAAACCATTTCTATAAAAGGGGGAGAAATGTTTAACTATTAACAACTATTATATAAGACAATTATAAATTGATTTTGTTACACATAGTTTGAGAAAAATTAATTTAATTTTGAAAATAAATAAGTAGCTATGAAAAAAGCAGAATTATTCGACTTTGTGATTCAATATTTCGAGGAGACTATGGCAATTGCAGAGACTGAATTAAATTATGGAAATGCATTCGAGTTAATTGTTGCAGTAGTTTTATCAGCACAATGCACAGATAAAAGAGTAAATCAAATTACTCCAGAATTACTAAAACGGTTTCCTACGCCGCAAAAAATGGCTGAAGTAGAATCGGCGGAAGTTTTTGATTACATAAAAAGTTGTTCGTACCCAAATAATAAAGCGAAACATTTGGTTGGGATGGCACAAAAATTAATTGAATTATTTGATAGTATAGTACCAAGCGATGTTGATGATTTGCAAAAATTACCCGGTGTTGGGCGTAAAACCGCGAATGTAATTGCATCGGTAGTGTATAACAAACCTACAATGGCTGTTGATACGCATGTTTTTAGGGTGGCTGCCAGAATAGGATTAAGTACTAATGCTAAAACCCCACTGGCAACCGAGTTGCAATTAGTAAAATACTTTCCAGAAGAGTTAATTTCTAAAGCACATCATTGGTTAATTTTGCATGGTAGATACACTTGTATGGCTCGTAAACCAAAGTGCGAAAAGTGTGGGTTAACAGAAGTTTGTAAGTATTATAAGAGGGAAGCGAAAAAGTGAAAGAGAATAGATTAGATTAGTTTTCAAGTTATCACGGGTGTTGAGTTACTATAGAATTATTGCCAGGTGATAATTGGCATCCTTACACAGCAACAACTCTTTCGAGCTTTTTTAACCAGATAAAACAATAACGTTTTTTAGGTTAATAGTAACAAACTAACCGCCATAATTCCCATACCTCCAATAAGTCCGTAAATTGCAATGTGGTGTTCGCCATATTCTTCGGCCGAAGGTAAAAGTTCATCCATCGAAATAAATACCATAATTCCGGCAATGCTCGCCATTATTGCTCCGAAAAAAACCTCTGCGTTCTCTGAATTTAAAAAAGGCATTAAAACTAGATATGCGATAAATGCTCCAATCGGCTCGGCAAGTCCCGAAAGAAATGAATAGAAAAATGCTTTTTTACGACTGCCGGTTGCGTAATAAATTGGAACCGAAACTGCAATTCCCTCAGGAATATTGTGAATGGCAATTGCTATTGCAATCGCAATACCAAGTGCCGGGTCGTTAAGTGCCGCCATAAAAGTTGCAATTCCCTCGGGGAAATTATGAACCGCAACCGCAACCGCAGTAAGTATTCCCATCCTGTATAGTTTTTTAAATCGTGCGGCTTCGTTAACGTCATCCATCGCTTCAATCGAGCGCATTTCGTGTGGGTTTTCGAAGGATGGTATAAATTTATCGATTAGTGCAATTACCAGCATTCCCCCGAAAAACGAAATAATGGTGTATAAATATCCTGTAAATTCCCCAAAATGATTGATAAAACTATTTTTTGCCTCGGGGAAAAGTTCGGCAAAAGAGATATAAATCATAACTCCTGCTGAAAATCCTAAAGAAAAGGTAAGTAGTTTAGTATTTGTACGTTTGGCAACAAATGCAATTGCGCTACCAATACCGGTCGATAACCCTGCAAATGTTGTTAATAATAATGCAAATACTATTTTCGATGTTTCCATTATCTCGTTTTGATTCTTCAAAAATAATAAAAGTAGTTTAATTAATTATTAACAAAATATTTTTAATTAAGTATTTGAAAATAAGAGTAGTAGTGTGAATGCGGGTGAAACAATACAAAATTTTTAATTATGAACTTTGATTTTTTATTAAACTTCGTACATTTGCCGCATTAATATTTTTAACCAATAAAATAAGGCTGTTATGGCATATGTAATTTCTGATGAATGTATTGCGTGTGGAACATGCATTGACGAGTGTCCGGTAGATGCAATTACCGAAGGTGATATCTATAAAATTGACGCAGAACTTTGTACTGATTGTGGTTCTTGCGCGGAAGTTTGTCCGGTTGACGCTATTTCGATAGACGAATAGATCGACAACATAAAATACTTGAGCCTGTTTATCTTTTGATGAGCGGGCTTTTTATTGTCGTTATTTTTAATTTCGAGTGGATGAATTTCTGATTATAAGTTCGGTTGGCATTGTAATTGTTTCGAAATTTTGTTTCGTATTCTTGTTGTTTATTTGATGAATTATTAGTTCGGCAGCTTTTTTGCCCATTAAAAAGCCAGGTTGTTTTATTGTACTTATAGGTGGTGTAACCACTTCAGAAAAAGGTTCGTTACTAAAACCCACTAATAAAACATTTTCTGGAACTTTAATATTATTTTCGCGCAAATAAATAATTACACTTAATGCAGTTGTGTCGTTTGCACAGAAAATGGCATCAGGTAATTTTTTATTTCTAAAGAGTTTTTTAGCTGCATTAGTTCCATCTTCCCTTGTTAGACTGTTGTTTACAATCAACGATTCTTCTATTTCAAACCCCGATTCTTTTATAGCTTTTATATAACCATCTTGTCTGTTTTTATATATTTTTATATTTAATGAACCGCCAATATGTGCAACTCTTTTTGCACCTTGTTCAATAAGATGTTTTGTTGCCAGATAACCACAATCAAAATCGTCAACTACTATTTTATGAGCTTTAATTTCATCTACAACTCTGTCGAAAAATACCAAAGGAATATTTTTATCAGAAAATAATTTAAGATGACTAAAATCAATTGTATTCATACCAAGCGAAATTATTAATCCATCTACACGGTTAGAAAAAAGTGTATGTGTAATTTTATTCTCTTTTTCAAAGTTGTCATTCGACTGCGAAATGGTAACAGTAAACCCGCTTTTGTACGCCACTTCTTCAATCCCACTAATAACTGATGAGAAAAAATGACGATTTATATGAGGAACAACAACACCAATAGTATTTGTTCTCTTGGTGCGAAAACTAGCCGCCAAAATATTAGGACGATATCCCATTTCGTCAGCTGTTTTTTTTATTAGTTTTCTGGTTGCTTCACTTATTTTTGGATTATTGTTGAGTGCGCGCGAAACTGTTGAAGCTGAAAAGTTTAGCTTTTTTGCTATGTCGTGAATTGTTGTTTCCAATTATGTGTATTTTATAATACGAAGTTAATAAATATTTTTATTTGTGCAATCGATTGCAGTTTTGAGCAAATGTTATTAAATTTGTTGCATATTATCAGTAAAAAATTTAAAAATAAAATATTATGGCAACTATTTACGAAGAGAGGTACAGTTATCATCCTGAGGATTTTAAAACTTATGGAACGGATAGAATTAGAAAAGAATTTTTAGTTGAAAAATTGATGGATGCAGGAAATATCCGTTTAGTATATTCTTTAGCCGAGCGTTATATTGTTGGAGGAGCAGTTCCTATTGACAGTGATTTATTATTGGAAACGATAGATCCGTTAAAAGCAGAATATTTTTGCGAACGACGTGAAGTAGGTGTTATTAACGTTGCCGGAGCCGGTTCTGTTGTGGTTGATGGAACAGAATATAAATTGGCTTTTAAAGATGCAATTTACATTGGAAAAGGAAGTAAGGAGGTGATTTTTAAATCGGAAGATGCTGCGAAACCTGCACATTTTTATATTAATTCAGCACCTGCACATAAGAAGTTTCCAACGAAGCAAGTTACTTTGGGTGATGCAAATGTGCTTCATTTGGGAGCAATGGAAACATCGAATGAGAGAGATATAAATCAACTTCTTATTAATGGTGTAGTTGAAACCTGCCAGTTACAAATGGGAATGACAGAGTTAAAGACAGGAAGTGTTTGGAATACGATGCCGGCACATTTGCATAGTCGCCGTAACGAGGTTTATTTTTATTTTGATGTGCCTGATGGACAGACTGTTTGCCATTTTATGGGACAGCCCGACGAAACCCGACATATTTGGTTACAAAACGAGCAAGCTGTGATTTCTCCAAGTTGGTCTATTCACTCTGCAGCCGGAACTTCAAACTATATTTTTATTTGGGGAATGGCTGGCGAAAATCTTGATTATACAGATATGGATATTATTCAACCTACAGGATTGAAATAGGAAGTAAAGAAGTAGAAAGTACAAAGGAGTAAGAATTTAGTAACGAGTACATGGATTTTAAGTAGTGAGTTAAATTGTGAATTTAATTTTTTACGAACTGCTCTGGACTAAAATCTATAAACTAAAAAAATAAAAAATGATAAACGAATTATTTAACTTAGAAGGACAAGTTGCACTTATTACCGGAGGAACCCATGGTATAGGAATGGCAATTGGCAAAGTACTTGGGCAGGCGGGTGCAAAAATTTGTGTTAATGATATTTCTGAAGCAAAACTTGAAGAGTGTAACGCAGAATACGCTAAAGTTGGTGTTAAAGTATTTGCAATAAAATTTGATGTAACTGATGAGGCCGATGTTGACCGAGGAATTTCTAAGATTGAAAAAGAAGTTGGCGATATTGAAATTTTAGTAAATAATGCTGGAATTATAAAACGTATTCCAATTCTCGATATGCCTATTTCAGATTTTAAACAAGTTATAGATGTCGATCTTGTTGCTCCATTAATTGTTGCGAAAAGAGTTGCTCCTAAAATGATTAAAAAGCGTTCAGGTAAAATTATAAATATGTGTTCTATGATGAGTGTTTACGGACGTAATTCTGTTTCTGCATACGCATCAGCTAAGGGCGGATTAAAATTATTAACTGCTAACATGACTTGCGAGTGGGCTAAATATAATCTTCAGATTAATGGTATCGGTCCTGGTTATATAGCAACTTCACAAACAGCTGCAATTAGAGAAGGTAATCATCCATTTAATGATTTGGTTATGACACGTACTCCTGCAAATCGTTGGGGAGAGCCCGAAGATGTTGGTAATGCAGCACTCTTTTTAGCATCAAAAGCTAGCAATTTTGTTAACGGTCATGTACTTTATGTCGATGGTGGAATTCTTGCTAATTTTGGTTATGTAGCTGGAGAAAACGAAATTCCGGATTAAAATGTATTAATTCATTTTTCGTTTCATAAAACCCAAATTATATAATTTATAATCTTAGTCCAGTTTTTATTTTGGAATGATTGTGATTAGTACTTATATTTAGTGCAAATTATTTTGAAATAAGTTGAATTATTATGGCTGAAACAAGCACAAAAAAGAGTAAAACGGAAACTAAATCAGGTATTCCTGAAAATACATTTTTATTTGAAACTGCCTGGGAAGTTTGTAATCAGGTTGGTGGAATATATACAGTTATTAGATCAAAAGTTCCTTCGGTAATAGAAAAATGGGGCAAGGATAATTATTGTTTAATTGGGCCATACTTTCAAGAACAGGCAGACGCACATTTTGACGAGGCAACAGATTATTCAACACCCATTGGGAAAGCAGTACTTAAATTGCAGGAGCGTGGCTTTGATGTTCATTACGGGCAGTGGATTGTTTCCGGGCGACCAAATGTTGTTCTTTTTAATCCATATTCTGTTTTTGATAAACTGAGTGAAATCAGACAAAACCTCAGGGATAATTATAATATTACGTTAGATGAAAAAGATGATCTCCTAAATCAGGTAGCAGCTTTCGGATATCAGGTTTTAGAGTTCTTTCATTATTTAAGCTTTTCTGGCTTTTTAAATAAACCTGTAATTGCCCATTTTCATGAGTGGATGTCGGGGTTACCGATACCTGGAATAAGAAAATTTAATTTAAATATTAAAATAATTTTTACAACTCATGCTACATTGTTGGGAAGATATTTAGCAATGAATGATCCTGAGTTTTATGAGCATTTACCATTTTATAACTGGGAAGAAGAAGCTGTTAGATTTAATGTAAAACCAATTGCAGAAATTGAGCGGGCATCAGCACATGGTTCGCATATTTTTACAACGGTAAGCAAAATTACTGGACTTGAATGCACCCATTTATTGGGGCGAACACCAGATTTATTACTTCCGAACGGATTGAATATTGAAAGGTTTGAAGCGTTGCACCAAATTCAAAATCAGCATGTTCAGATTAAAGAGCAAATTCATAATTTTGTAATGGGGCATTTTTTTCAGAGCTATCCATTTGAATTGGATAAAACTCTTTACTTTTTTACATCAGGTAGATATGAATATCAAAATAAAGGATATGACCTAACTCTTGAGGCATTGGCGAAGTTAAATTACAAATTGCAACAGGCAAATATAGACATGACTATTGTTACATTTTTTATTACGCGCCAGCCATTTTATTCGTTTAATCCGGAAGTCTTGCAATCGAAGGCGCAAATAGAAGATGTTAGATTGGTTTGTGAAGAAATTAAGGAGCAGGTTGGGAAAAGATTATACACACACATTACCTCGGCTGAAGGAACATACGAGTTTCCTGATTTGAGAGATATGGTTGACGATTATTTGCGCTTGAAATTAAGACGTAATATACAAAGTTGGAAAACACATCAACTTCCAAAAGTTGTAACGCATACATTAAAAGATGATAAAAAAGATGATATCCTTAATTTTTTGCGTACATCTAATTTGGTGAATAATAGGCACGATAAAGTGAAAATCGTCTATCATCCTGATTTTATTTCCACGTCAAATCCATTGTTTAAAATGGATTATACTCAATTTGTAAGGGGTTGTCATTTAGGAATTTTCCCAAGTATGTACGAACCATGGGGTTATACACCGTTAGAATGTTTGGCTAGTGGATTACCATCGATAACTAGCGACATGGCTGGATTTGGCGATTATGTTGTTAATGAAATTGATGATTACGAAGAGAAAGGGATGTTTATTATTAAGCGTCGTGGTAGAGATTTTAATCAAACTGCTGAGGATATGGCAAATATGATGTTTGAATTTGTAAAATTGACGCGGCGCGATAGAATTGCATTTAGATATAAATGTGAGGAGTCGTCGTTGCATTTCGATTGGTCTAATTTAGGACGTTATTATGATGAGGCATATAGAATGGTTGTTGAACGGTAAATATTTAGTTAATGATGAATGCTCCAATCGGTGTTTTTGATTCAGGATATGGCGGGCTTACTGTTTTAAAAGCTCTGGAAAAAGCGTTGCCAAATCATGATTTTTTATATTTGGGAGATAATGCCAGAACTCCATATGGAACACGGTCTTTCGATGTTGTTTACGAATACACATTGGAAGCGGTAAAATATCTTTTTAACCAGAATTGCCCATTGGTAATAATCGCTTGTAATACTGCATCTGCAAAAGCACTTCGCAATATTCAACAACTCGATTTACCCAAAATTGCACCTGAAAAAAGAGTGCTTGGCGTAATTCGCCCAAGTGTTGAGAAAGTAGCTGAAATTACTAAAAATGGGCATGTTGGTATTTTAGGAACTGTTGGAACTGTAGTTTCAGAATCTTATCCAATTGAATTAAAAAAATGGTCTGGAGGAAATGTAAAATCAGTTGTTCAGGAGGCGTGTCCAATGTGGGTGCCAATTGTTGAAAACAACGAAATTGAAACCGAAGGAGCCGACTTTTTTATTAAGAAAAACATCGATATAATTCTTGATAAAGATAAAAATATTGATACTCTAATTTTGGGTTGTACACATTATCCGTTACTCGCTAAAATAATTCGTAAATATGTTCCCAATAATATAGAAATCTTGGAACAAGGGCAAATTGTTGCCGAGAAATTAATTGATTACTTAGAACGACATTCAGAGATAGAAGATAAACTAACCAAGAGTGGCGATATTAAATTTCAAACTACAGAATCGGTAGATATTTTTGAAGGCAAGGCTTCTCTTTTTCTTGGTAGAAATGTAAAGGCTCAAAAAATACATTTCTAAAAATATATAATTATTATTTTTTTCGTTTTTTTTCAATCAAATATATAATATAAAGTAATGGCGAGTAGATTGGTTTGTTTGTGTAATTTTGTTGATGAAAAAGAGATTCTTTCAGCTCTTAAAAAAGGAGCAAATTCAACTACAAGCATTCAACAAATTACCGGGGCAGGAACTTCGTGCGGTAGATGCTTACCTGTTATTGACGAAATTGTTAATGCATATTTAAAAGAAAAACCCAAAGACCAGCAAACAACGCTGAACCTTGGGTAATCAAGATATTTTTATACTTAATTTTAGAAGTATCGAGATTTAATTTCACTATCCTTTTTCCTTTTTATATCTAAAGAAACCATTACTTCGTGAGTTCCGCCTTGATAACTACTTATTTCTGAAGTAGCAAAGTCTATTGAATAGCCAAATCTGAGTTTTTTGTTAATTATCCATTGTGCAATAAATCCGTAAGAATCTCCGGTACGATACATTGCTCCTAGCCAAACACGTTCGCTAATTAAGAAATTACCAGTTAAATCGAATTGCATTGGCGCTCCTGCAGTAAATTTCCCTAACATAGTAGGTTTAAATTTAATGTTTTCAGATAAATTAAAAACATAACCTCCCATTATGAAGAAGTGGCGTATTTCTGCTTGAGTTGAAAGATTATTGTAATCATTTTTAAACTCGTTATTTACAATTTTTGGAATAGAAACACCCGCATAAAATTTGTCTTTAAACAAAAATGCACCAATTCCAAAGTTGGGCATGAAGTTATGTCCAACCTCACCATAAAATCTCTCGTCTGTTTCATCAATCACGTCATAACTTCCTAAGTTGTTCGAATAACTGGAAAAACCTACTTTCAAACCAAGACGTAATTGTAATTCTTCATCAACTTGTACTAAATAAGAGTAGTCGCCAAACACTGAAAATCTTTTTTCAAGACCGAATTTATCGTTAATAATATTAAGTCCTAAACCAACCTTATCATTTTTATGCAATGTTTGAAATGATAAGGTTTGTGTTGATGGAGCATTGTCAATACCAGTCCATTGCTCGCGTGCCAAGACCATAAACCCCATTGAGCCCCAGGTACCTGCGTATGCCGGGTTGATAGTTTGCGTGTTAAACATGTATTGCGTATATGTTGGTTCCTGTTGAGCATTAACAGTGCTACTTATTAAGAGCATTAATCCAACCATCCATTTTGCACAATTTTTCATCTTGAATAAATCTTGAGATTTGTTAATTAAATTTTTCATTTTATTGTGATTTATGGGTTAATTAATAGTTTACGAATACAGTTCCTTTTTCAACACTACCATCTCCTACAATGAGAATATAAACGTATGTTCCAACCGGAACTTTTTCATCTCCTACAGTCCAATCGTGTTGGGATGTCCCATACCACCAGGCATCAGCTCCATGTAAACTTTCATTTCCATAGTTTACTTGTTCATAAACAAGATTTCCCCAACGGTTGTATATAAGCATTTTCGCAGTTGGATATTCTTCTCCAAAAGTAGTAAAGCCTTCTCCGCAATCCATTACAATTTCAAAGAAATCATTTTTCCCATCATTACCCGGTGAGAATCCGTTGGGTATATGGATTATACAATTAGTTGCATCCACAGGATCTGGTGCTATCTCGAATGGATCTCGCCAGTCTCTGATATTATTATTATCACTGTCTTGTAACGTTGCGTTACTTCCTGTTGCGTTTGCGTAATAAGACCATCCATCAATTGTATCATAAATATCATCTAGTCCATCTTTGTCAGAATCAGTAAATGTAGTTGGTGGATTTATGTCAGCAATTTGGTTGAAATCAGTATCAAATCCTTCAATATTGTCATCCCATGCATCACCGTCAGAATTTAGATCTAAATAGTCAGGGAATCCATCGTTATCTGTATCAATGGCATCGTAATATGTTCCACCTACAGTGTTATCGTATGCATCGTCCCAACCATTTCCATTTGAATCATTTCCGGAAAGGTTAATATATTCACCTTCTCTTTGCCACTCTTCATTGTCGGTAATTCCATCATTGTCAGAATCTATATCCAAGTAATCCAAAATCCCGTCGTTGTCTCTATCTCTAGTTGTTTCACCATTTGCTACAAAACCTTCATCAATGTCAAGTATTCCGTCGTTGTCATCATCAATATCGTCAACATTCGGTATGCCATCGCAATCAGAGTCTAGTAATAATTGGATAGTAACTTCAGCCTCAGAGCAATTCTCAGTATTTACATTATGACATATTTGATATGTAAATGTAATTACTGCCGCAGACGCATCGTCGTTTATATAATTCAAAGTGCCATTGGTTATATTAACTTCAATATAATCTGGTAATTCTGAAGTAGAAATTTGTACTCCTTCTTCTCCTATACCTAAGTCGTTTTCCAATAAATTCAAGTTGCCCGAAACATTTCCACCAGGACAAACAATTAGTGTCAGAATATCTGGTGTCGCCCTTAGTTCAGCAGTTCCACAATCGGCATCGCCTTGCTCAATGGTTACAATTGCAGTGCATGTTCCAACATTTCCGCTAACATCTATTACGGTTAATGTTACTTCGTTTTCGCCTAAATTGTCACAAGAAAAACTCTCTTTGTCGATGTACATTGTGTCTATTCCGCAATTATCGGTTGAGGCATTATTAACGTCATCAACTGTTATTGTGAAATTTCTGTTTGCATCTAACTGACCTGTAATGTTGGCACAGTTGGCAATTGGCGAAGTAGTATCTATTACAGAAATGATAGCTTGGCAAGTTGTACTGTTTCCACATAAATCGGTGGCAGTAATTGTTACAGATATGCCATCTGTCGAACCTGTTATAGTACAGTCGAATGTAGTTTTAGATATTTTAATATCTATCTCTTCGTCCGGTGTACAGTTGTCGGTTACAGTTCCGGTTATTGTTGCAATTTCTTGCTCATTCAATTCATATCCACCATCTTCATTCAGATAGATAGTAAACGGGTTGCATTCCATTACAGGAGGAGCGGTATCTTCGATAGTGAATGTTGCAGTTGTATTGCTTGAGTTTCCACATTCGTCAGTAGCAGTAAACATTACTGTTGTGCTTCCTGTCGCTCCGCAATCGTCGCTAAGCATTTCGAAGTTATTACTCCAAGCAATGGTTTCTCCGCAGATGTCGTTTGCAATGGCAGTTTCTCCGTTACTTTCT
>DAOVTY010000315.1 GCA_030632865.1 Bacteroidota bacterium | reverse complement strand
GCACCACTTTTACCAACAAATTCTTGTTTTGGTAACCATGGCGTGTGTGGAGCTGTTAACGGCAAGTACAAAAAAAACGGGTCTTTTTGATTTTGTTTTTTATGATTATCGAGAAAACTAAATGCTTTTTCCGTGAATTTATCTAAAACCTCTTCGTGTTTAAAATCAGGGGAAATTGCACCGGCACGATAAAATGCACCCGATACTACTGAAGTTGGATTCAAACTTGCTCCATCTCCAATAGATTCTGTAGGCGACTCAACTGCAGAACCATTTTCAATATAAAAATAAGGTTGGATATCAAGAGATGCATGCATTCCAAAGAAATAATCAAACCCTTTTTCAATTGGACCACCTTTCATCTCCGAAATACTTGCTGGGTTTCCCCAGTCAACACCTTCGAAACCCAAATGCCATTTACCAACACAAGCTGTTTGATAACCATTTCGTTTCAACATCGTTGCCAGAGTTTCTTGCTTTGGTTTTATCAAACTTTGTTTTCGGATATTCATTTCGGCGAGACGGCCGGGATATCGCCCAGTAATTAACCCATAACGCGAAGGAACACACCATGCTCCGGGAGAGTGTGCATTTGTAAATCGAATACCTTGATCTGCTAATTTATCAATGTTTGGAGTTGGTATTTTAGAGGCGCTGTTGTAGCAAGTTAAGTCCCCATATCCCATATCATCGGCCAAAATAAAAACTATGTTTGGTTGGTCTTTGTCTTTTGGTTCAGCTGCTTTCAGATTCTTAGGTGCTATAAATCCAACCTGTAAAGCCAATAACAAAAAAAATAAAAATTGTAGCTTCAATTTCATCATTTAAAATTTTTAAACGTTTAATTTATAATACTTTAAAATTTGAGAGCGAATGGAAAAGTCTCGCTCTCAAATAAAATTTTTCAATTATTCTTATTTGTAATTTTACCTTTTTTTTTAAAAAAATCTGCTTAATACGTGAGTCTTATTTAAGTATTTGTTTATTTTATTTATAATCTTCCCATAATTTAATAGCCGTTTTTGTTGGAAGATTTTCAGGAACTATCTGTGTAACTTTTCCCGAAGCAGCCCATTCAGCACCTCTTAAACTGGTAACTATGAATCCTGAACATTTCATTGCCAAATTTTTCTCACTTGCATGCCCCATTATAGTGTGAAATATTCGACCTTTCCCATATTTAATGGTCATCAGAGCTGGCTCATTTCGTCCAGTTCCGCCCTTTTATATATTGGATTGAGAATTTTCCTTAATGGTCATATGTTCGGCCGGACCACGCAAACCATGATACAGTTCATCCTGGGCATGAAACCACTCCCCTGGTAATCCTTTCATAATTGGATGTTCCTGTTCTCGGGTGGTAATAACATATTCGTGTTGTTTTCCGTGACCACCACCTTTACCAGGTGAATTATCTCTTACAATTTTTCCATCCTGCCAATAAATATATGGTCCATCTTTTTCATTTCTCTTTCCCCAACCACCTAAACCTATAATTTGGTTGTATTCTTTCCATTTTGGAAAAGAATTATCGGCTGCATGTAAAATGAACAATCCACCGCCATTGCGTACATAATTTATAAATGACGTTTTTGTTTCATCGCACCATTCGTCTCCATTATAATCCATTACAACTACATCGTAATCAGAAAAATTGGGCTTAAAATTGCTCATATCTTCACCTTTTTCTGGAGAGGTTGCAATGTTAACAGAAAACAAATTTGAGCCTTCTAAAATCTGTGTCATAGTTTCGCTGCCTATTTCCCAGTTGTGATTGTTCTGACCATTAACAATTAGTACACTAAACTTAAGTGCATCATTTTTTTTAGATAAATTTTTGTTTACACTACAGCCAGCAAAAAATATTACAAGCAATAATAAGTGAAAAGTTTTTTTGTGTGTCATTTTTAATTATTTAGTTTGTCGTTAATTTATACTAAGAAATAAATTATATGATATTAATAAATAGTTTAATTACTCACTAATTATTTAACTCCTTATTTTTCTTTTTAATCATTTCCTTTTTTCCGGCAGCCGATGTATTTTTCACATACTCGGAATAATGCCCCCTAAGTATACTAATCTCTTCATTGTAATTTTTATCGTCAATTTTATTATCAATTTCTAAAGGATCTTTTTCCATATCAAAAAACATATCTCCAAAATCTCGATAATCCCAGTTTTTATGAACTACAGTGGGATCAAGCATAATTCCTAATTTACTGTTTTGTGTTATTACTGCCGCTTGCGACCAACTTTCAGAAATTAAATATTCTCGGTTCATCGAACCTTTGTTGGTAATAACTTCTGCCATAGATTCACCTTGAATTGGGTATTTCAAATCGGGGACTTCTAAATCAAGCATTTCTATTAAAGTTGGCAAAACATCAGCAAGTGTAACTAACTCTGCAGTTCTTTTCCCTTTTTTAGTTTTACCAGGAAAACGAATAATTAATGGAATATTCAATATATCTTCATATACATTTTGCCCTGCTGCAGCTTTTTCAACCATTCCATGGTTTCCAACAAAATCGCCATGATCGGAGGTGTAAATTACAATCGTTTCTTCTGTCAATCCCGCTTCATCTAATGTTTTTAGAATTTCTCCAACACAATTATCAATTTCAGTTACTAAGGCATAATAAGCACCGATGTAATCGCGCCAGAGTTGCTCATTTTCAAAAGCTTTGTCCATGTTCCATACCGCATTTCCGCCATTTCGTTGAGACTGTAGCAGCGGTGGCAAATTTTCTGTAGGCTCGTAAAAGTTTTCTGGCATTTTAATACCACTACCTTTTTTTGTTCCCTCCCCCCATTCAGAAACATTATACATATCCATATATTTTTGCAATGGATTATAGGGTTGATGAGGACGGTAAAAAGTTGCCCAACAAAGAAAAGGGATATCGCTTTTCGCTTGCTCCTTAATCATTTTAATAG
>DAOVTY010000297.1 GCA_030632865.1 Bacteroidota bacterium | reverse complement strand
TTTATCCTGAATTTGATGAAACACCGGATATTAAACTTCCCGAAAAATATGAATGGCCAAACGACGATGGACTTTATTGTAAAAGTTATTGTCCACTTCATCCCGAAGTTCACGATGTTGTTTTTGATTTGGTTGATGAAATTTGCGAAGTGTTTGAGGCCGATGCTTTCCATGCAGGATTAGACGAAGTATTTTACATCGGTCACGAGCAGTGCCCACGTTGCAACGGAAAAGATAAAGCTGAACTTTTTGCGAGTGAAGTAACAAAAATAAGAAATCATTTAAATGAAAGCAATCGAAAACTTTGGATTTGGGGCGACCGTTTAATTGATGGAAAAACTACTGGAATTGGATTATGGGAAGGTAGTTACAATAACACTCACCGTGCTATAGATTTTATTCCGAAAGATGTGGTAATTTGCGACTGGCACTACGAACGCCCCGACCCCACTGCTGTGCTTTTTGCAGCAAAAGGATTATCGGTTTTAACTTGCTCATGGAAAAACACCGAGAATGCACTTGAACAAGAAACAATGTTACGCGGTTTTATTGATGGGGCAACCCGCGAAATGAAACCTAAATATATGGGAATGTTACACACAGTTTGGGGATCGGCAAAAAATTTTATGGACAGCTACAAAGGTATTTCTGAAAACGAAGATAAATCAGCAATTTGTTTTAAAGAGCTGGCAAAGGTCTGGAATAAATAGAATTATTAAATCTAATTTATTCATCCATCCACTTTAACTGTTTCCATTTTTCAGGGCCATCATTTTTTTGTTGTGTCCCTTTTGTGCTTCTGCCATCGGTAACAATCTTGCTTAACTCTTTACGATAATTTTCTACAATTACAGAATGTTTATCCTGCAAATTATTCTCTTCGCCAATATCATCCATTAAATTATATAGCTGAACTTTTGGCAGATCTTCAATACCCTTCGAATTAGGTTTTGGTGCACTCCAGCCGCCCGAACCCGGTCAGAAAATAGCTTTCCAATCTCCTTTTCTATAAGCAAACGAACCATTAATTGAATGATGAACAATACTTTCGCGAACCACAGAATTAGATTTTAATTTAAGAGCAGGTAAAAAACTATAACTATCTTCAGCAACATTATCGGAAAAATCAGCACCAACAATTTCGGCAACAGTTGCAAACAAATCTGTAGTACATAACAGTTGGTCTGTTACCCCAGGTTTTACTTTTGCAGGCCAGCTAACAACATACGGTACGCGATGACCACCTTCGTAAATATCGGCTTTATGACCACGAAAAACATAACTTGGATCGTGCCCTTTAGTTTCTAATTGACTGAAATCTGCTTGTGGAGAGCAGCCATTATCGCTGGTAAAAATTAATATTGTATTTTCTGCAATTCCTTGTTCAATTAAAGCCTGCTTAACTTGTCCAACTACCCAATCTACCATAATCACAAAATCGCCATAAGGATTATCCAATCCACTTTTCCCCTGAAACTCTTTAGTTGGCAAAATTGGAGTATGTGGTGCAGGAAGCGGCATATAAATAAAAAATGGTTTGTCGCCATTTGCATTTTCATTAATAAACTTTACAGTTTTTTTAGTTATGTCTGGCAAAACCTGTTCGTGCACAAAATCATCAGACGTTGGTCCTTTTCTCCACCAGGTTTGGCTACCTTTATTTACTGTTTCCTTCGTTGGAATCATTGTTGGCATATCGTTCTCAATCCAAACATAAGGAGCCATATCGAGCGATCCACAAAAACCATAAAAATAATCGAACCCAAGAGTAGCAGGACCATTTTTTACCTTTTTAGAAAAATCAACTTTGTAACTGCTGGCATCAAAAGTTGCCGCACTAGGATCTTTAATATTATCCATTCCACCATCTCCAGAATCTGGAGATGCCCAGTCCCAGCCCAAATGCCATTTACCAAATCCGGCAGTTTTATATCCATTCTCCTTTAAAAAACCGGCAATTGTTGTTCTCTCTTGTGGAATTAATGCTTTGCTATAACCTCCGAGAACACCATTTTTTAAAGTTGAACGCCAATTGTAACGCCCCGTTAGAATACCATAACGGGTTGGAGTACAAACTGCAGAACTGGTGTGAGCATCGGTAAATATAACTCCCTCGCTTGCAAGTTTATCTATAAATGGAGTTTCTACTTTCGAGTTTTCATTGAAACATGAAATATCTCCATAACCCAAATCATCAGCCAGAATAAAAATAATATTTGGCTTTATAGTATTCTCTTTTTTGCAAGCGGTAATATTAATCACAAACAATACTGCAATTGCTACAATTAAAAACTTTTTTTGAATCATTATGATAATATTGACTGATTAATAATTTATATATTTAAGAGCATGCAATAATAATGATACTATTTATTTTTACCTATTAAAAATTAGAAGGATTATTAAATACATTTATAAAATACAAATTTACTAAAGCTCATTAATGTGTAAGGCTGGAATTTTACAATCAGATTGTAATAAATCACAAGAAATATTTTTCAAAAACAATCAACTTATTTTTTAACCTCGCATTATTATTTCATTTTTGTAGAAATATAGAATAAAACAAAATGAGCATCAAAAAAATATTTTTTATTATCGCGGCTATTTTGATTGGACTTTCTGGTTTTAGTCAGCAAAAATATGCAATTGTTATTCATGGGGGAGCTGGCGTAATGTCGAAATCGAAAATGAGCGAAGAGAGCCGCACCGAATATAAGGCAAAATTAAATGAAGCACTTGAACTTGGAGAGAAACTACTACAAGAAGGTACAAATGCAACCGATGTAGTTGTGAAAGTGATTAATGTTATGGAAGATTCGCCACTTTTTAATGCCGGAAAAGGTGCTGTATTTGCGCACAATAAAAAAAACGAACTGGATGCTTCTATTATGGAAGGCAACACCTTAAATGCCGGAGCAGTTGCCGGAGTTAACGATATTAAAAACCCGATAAATGCAGCTCGCGAAGTGATGTATAATTCGGAACACGTTTTATTGAGTGGAAAAGGCGCTTCCGAGTTTGCAAAAAAGCAGGGTTTGGAAATTGTTGCTCCCAACCGATTTCATCAATTCTCAAAGTTTCCCAATCAGTTGAAAGTTGGTTAATCAAGTTTTGAACATCAGCAATCTCTTTGAGATTTAATACTTTTTTCAAAT
>DAOVTY010000045.1 GCA_030632865.1 Bacteroidota bacterium | reverse complement strand
TGACGCTTCGTACAACCAAGAAATAAGTGAGTTTATTGACGCTTTGGTTTCCGGCAGCGAAATGCCCGTTGATGGAAAAGATGGTTTGCTCTCGATTGCAATTGGATTGGCCGCTAAAAAATCGGTAGAAGAAGGAAGACCAGTGCAAATTGATGAGATTATAATCTGAAAATGAAATGTGTAATAACTATAATATCAATTCTTCTTTTCATCAACTGTTTTGGACAAACGTGTAATGATGAATTAATTGTTTCGAAATTTAATCGAATTGAAAAGAATCCTTCAGTTATCAGTTTCACCAATAAGAAGAAAATAAATAATAGTGGTGGCCATCTTCAGGGAATTCAGCTAGTTCAAGGTGATACTTCAAATTATGCAATTTTATCGGGAAGTTCAGATTCATATTCCTATTATTCAGTTGTTAAATTGGGTACTGAAAATGAAATAATATCGGTAAATAAATTAATGTACAAACCATTTAAACATGCTGGTGGTTTTCAGATATTTCAGAATTATTTAGCTGTTGGTATTGAAGATAATTCAAAAAAAGACAAATCTAAAGTTTGTATTTATGATATCTCAGATCCAGAAAATCCATCGTTAAAACCTGTCGCAACAATTGAAAGAGATGGCAAACCAATGCGATCTACTGCGGGTTGTGTTGGGATTACCAAATATAAAAACCAGGCTCTGATTGCGGTTGGAGACTGGGATACTAAACACATCGATTTTTATTCCTGTAACTTCAAAAAGATTGAAAAAGACTGTTTTGAAAAGATTGCTTCCATCGACACCGAAAAGTTATCAAAGGAGGATTGGATAGATAATAATTGGTTCTCCTACCAAAATATTAATCTAATAACTTTCAATAACGATTTGTATTTTATTGGTTTAGGACAAAATAATACTCAGGAAAATATTGCAGATCTTTTCAGTTTGAAAGAAGATAGTTCTAATAATTTTCATTTTAAAAAATTGGCTACTAAAACTTTTTATTGTGAAAAAGAATCAAATTTTAAAGCTGGGGCTGGCATTGTTTTAAGCGAAACAGGCGAAATGAAAATAATTTCGTGTGGATATAATATTGGCGATTATACCCAATTAAATTGTTTCGCCAATCAAATACTTCCTGCACATTCGCACAACGATTATGAGCATGAAAGACCACTATTTAATGCGCTGGAATCTAATTTCAAAAGTATCGAAGCCGATGTTTTTTCTGTAGGAGATTCACTTTTTGTAGCTCATAATTTTGAAGATATAAAATCTGGAAGAACACTTCGTAAATTATATCTGGAACCGCTTAGAAATCAAATCAGCAAAAATAATGGTTCGGTTTACGCAAACGGCGAAGAAGTTGTTTTATTTATTGATATAAAAGACGATGGCTTAAGAACCTATAAATTATTGCACAACATTCTTTTGGAATATAAAAATGAAGTTTCAGTTTTTGAAAATGGAATAAAAAAGGAAAAAGCAATACTTGTTGTAGTTTCCGGAAACCGTACACTCGAATATATGCAGGCACAAACAATTCGCTATGCAGGTTTCGACGGGCGAATGGAAGATCTTGATTCGAATATCTCTACTAATTTAATGCCGGTTTTAAGTGATAACTGGGCAAAATATTTTAAATGGAACGGTATCGGAGAAATGCCAATCGATGAAAAGCAAAAATTACACGAATTAGCAACAAAAGCAAAAGATAATGGATACATCTTGCGTTTTTGGAATACACCCAATCGTACATCAATGCAGAGAAATAAGGTATGGACAGTGTTAAACGATGCAGATATTGGATTAATTGGAGCTGATAATTTAAAAGAACTTCAACAATTTTTTACTTCCCAAAATTAAATAAAAATGAAAACATTATTTCTTTTACTTGTTATTTTCTTGTTCTTATCTTGTACAAATTCTAATTCAAACAAAAAAACAGAAAATTTAACTCAAATTAAAGTAGCTGCTTACAACGTTGAATATAGTAAAAATGCATCTGCCACAGAAATTGGCAAAGCACTTAAATCGTATAATTTTGATGTGGTTTGTTTTTCAGAAGCACCGGGAGGCAACTGGACAGCTGAAGTAGGAAAAGTACTGGGGCTGAATAATATTGCAGTTGGGAAATACTCAACAGCCGGTCACGACGATAAATACAAAACAATTGCTAGCCGAACTCCATTATTCGATATTGAAGAGGTTTTGATGGCTGATACCCTTCATACAGCAACAAAAGCCAAAACCAAAATCGAAGATACTGAAATTAGCATTTACTCAGTGCATTTCCCTTTTGGCTGGCGCGATCAGGCTCATATCGACGAAACAACAAACAAAGTTCAAACTTTTGTTAACTATTTGAAAGAAAGGCAAAGTTTTGAATTAGCGGTAGTAGCAGGAGATTTTAATTTTATTCCTATTAACGCAGACAGCATTAACATGTATCACGAAATGTTTATTAATATCGGATTGGACGTAAGCTGGAAAGAATTGGGAATTGATTGCACAAAACACAATACCCACAATGCACTTGTACTTGAAGACAATGGCAATGGTGAAGTAATTGACCATGTTATGTACAATCCCGAGAAAATGAAAGTTGTCGATGGTCAGATTCTTGAAATGGAAAAACATCTCTCGGATCATAAACCTGTCTGGGCACTTTTAAAAGTGAAGCATTAAAACATAAATTGTTGTAACAGAAGTTTTACCGAGCATTTTTTTATGCATTTTAAATAATTATTATGAGGAATAAATTAGTGGTTGTGGCATTTATTATTTCCAGTCTGGTTTCTTGTAACAACGATATAATTGCGGAGAAAGACTCTGTTGAGTATATCAATTCCTACATTGGTTCTACCGGAGCAAGCGATTCCGATTATGGAGGTACAATTCCATCTGTTGCACCGCCTTTTGCAATGACACAGTGGTGTGCAATGACTCGAGAAAATTACATCAGTCAGAATCCATATAATTATAAAGATTCAACTTTAATTGGTTTTATTGGCACTCACCAACCCGCAATATGGATGGGCGATTACGGATTTGTTTCGTTGCTTCCTTCAACAGGCGAAGTTAAAATTTCAGCAAAAGACAGGGCAATGAAATTTAGTCACTCAGACGAAAAAGCTTCTCCTTATTTTTATTCGGTTGAAGCACAAACCAAAAACGGAAAAACAGTTAAAACTAAAATGGCCTCTTCTCTTCGATGTGCCATTTTTAATATTACATTTCCGGCAGGTAAAGAGAACCATGTGTTTGTTGAAGCAAGTCGGAAAATAACTGACAAAAAGGAATTTGAAGGTTTTATTCAAATTTTGCCCGAGTCGAATGAGATTGTTGGCTATAACTCCGATCGGTATTCTTATATGTTAGGACCCGATTTATCAAACTTTAAAGGCTATTTTGTTATGCAGTTCTCAAAGCCATTTTCGAAAATTGGAATTTGGGAAGGAGACCAGCTTTTTGAAGGAAATTCAGTAAAAAAGAGCGATCATCTTGGCGGATATGTTTATTTCGATACCGAAGAAAACAAACAGGTTCAAGTAAAAGTTGCAACATCATTCATAAGTATTGAACAGGCCAGACAAAATCTAGAAAATGAAATACCGAATTGGGATTTCCAACAGGTTGTTTCTGAAAATAGAAAGGATTGGCAAAAGTATTTCGACCGGGTGACTGTTGAAAGTAACGATAAAGATCAGAAAACTGTTTTTTACACTGCCTTACACAGAACTCTACAATATCCACGAATCTTTTCAGAATACGGAAGGTATTACAGTGCTTTTGACGATACAATTCACAATGGTGTAAGTTACAACGATTACTCACTTTGGGATACGTACAGGGCACAACATCCGTGGTTGACTTTGGTTGCGCCGGAGCATGTAAGCCCAATGATTCAATCGCTCCTGCAAATGTATGACGAAGGTGACTGGATACCCAAATGGCCCAATCCTACTTATTCGAATATTATGATTGGAACACATTCTGACGCGGTAATTGCCGATGCATTTGTGAAAAATTTCAAGGATTACGATTTAAATAAAGCATACGAAGCCGTTTATAAAAATGCAATGACTCCTCCTGAAAATGATATAGAAATGAAGTGGGCTGATCGTGAATTGACGAAACTCTACGAAGGCCGCGGTGGATTAACCTGGTACAAAGAAAAGGGATATGTTCCGGCAGATAAAACAAATGAATCGGTTTCGAGAACACTCGAATTTGCTTACGATGATTTTTGTGTGGCGCAAATTGCAAAAGGTTTGGGAAAAACAGATGACTATAAATATTTCATGAAACGAAGCAAGAATTACAGAAATGTATTCAATAAAGAGACAGGTTTTATGAGTGCACGAAATTTAGATGGAAGTTTTTTAAAACAAATAGATTCACATGTTGATGAATCGGATCAGATTGTGGAAGATGGAATAACAGAAGGTGGTAAATGGACCTATTTGTTTTGTGCAATGCAAGATGTTGATGGACTAATTTCATTAATGGGCGGGAATAATAAATTTACTTCAATGCTGAACAAAAATTTCGATGAAGGTCATTTTCAGCACCGAAACGAACCCGGCCATCATTTCATATATTTATACAATTATGCAGGTGAACCTTCAAAAACACAGGAAAAAATTTGGGAACACACGCCCTTGAATTATAAAAATGCTCCTGATGGTTTATCTGGCAACGATGATTGTGGTCAAATGTCTGCTTGGTTAATTTTCAGTAGTATGGGATTTTATCCCGTTTGCCCTGGCGACGGACAGTATGCAATTGGTTCTCCGTTATTCCCGAAAGTAACACTTAAATTGCCGACTCCTTATAACAAGACCATTACCATTTTAGCAAATGGAGTTGCAGAAGGGAAAAAGTACATTAAATCTCTTACCATGGATGGAAATCCAATTACAACACCTTTCATAAAACACGATGATTTAGTGAATTGTGACAAGCTTGTTTTTGAGATGTCAGCCTCACCCACTAATTGGGGGAAATAATTTTTATAAAAAACCTGTATTATGGAAAATGTAAAAAGAAAATTACTTTTTGGTGCCAGTAACGTTGCCTTGGTAGTAACGGCGCTAACATTTGCCACCCGCGGTGGATTTATTGCACCATGGATGGAAGAGTTTGGACTGACAGCTACACAAGTGGGTTGGATTGTTGGAACGGCATTCTGGGGATTTACTTTAGCAATGGTTATTTTAGGGCCATTAATTGACATAATGGGAATTAACAAAGTAATCGCCATTGCATTTGCCGGGCATGTTATTGGACTGGTGATGACAATTTTTGCCTCCGGCTTCTGGACTCTATTTTTCTCAACCATGTTAATTGGTATTGCTAACGGTAGCGTAGAGGCAGCTTGTAATCCTTTAGTAACAGCTCTTTATCCTAAAGACAAAACGACAAAACTCAACTTGTTTCATATGTGGTTTCCTGCCGGAATTGTATTTGGAGGACTGCTGGTTTTCTTTTTCACAAAAATTGGTTGGGGGTGGAGAATTCAGACAGCGATTATGTTATTGCCAACAATTGCTTACGGATTAATGTTCCTAAAGCGTAAATTTCCGGAAACTGAGCGTGTAACATCTGGTGCTTCCTATAAGGAGATGCTTAAAGCTACTGTTTCTCCCTTGTTCCTTTTTATGGCCTTTTTTATGATGTTTACAGCAGCCACAGAACAGGGTACAATGCAATGGATTACGGTGTTGTTAAGTCATTCCGTTGATACACTGGTTTCTGAAGGAGTCAGCTCAATTCTTATTCTGGTATGGATTTCTGCAATTATGGCTTTGGCGCGCCTTGTTGCAGGCCCGGTTGTTCGTAAAATGACAGGAATTGGAGTATTACTTTTTTCAGCGGTAGTTTCCGGATTAGGATTATATCTTATGAGTATTTCATCGGGGATTATACTTTTTGCTGCAGCCACTGTTTTTGCAATTGGAGTAGCTTATTTCTGGCCAAATATGTTGGGAGTTGTGGCTGAAAAAGTACCAACCAGTGGAGCACTAGGATTAGCGTTAATGGGAGGTTTTGGATTCCTTGGGGGCTCTATTGCACAACCGGCAGTCGGGTTTATTTATGAACTTCAATTATCAAAATTTGGCAATGAATTGGATGCCGGTGCAATGACACTTCAATATGTAATCATTCTAACAGCTATCCTTACGATTGCATTTCTTTATCTTTTCATGAAATACAGGAAAAGAGATCAAAGAGCATGAGATAAAAATTATTAAAAGTGATTCAATAAACCATTATGGACTTAAAGTGCCATAGTTTTTACTTTGGAATGACTGAAAGTCATTCTTCCAGTATAAAATTAGAATCATCTTTGTTTCTGACAAAGGTCTGTTAGACTTAGTAATGTATGCGCGTTTGAAAACCCTTGCGGAAGCTCAATGAAGAACTCTACCGGCAAACCGGATGAGCTTATTTACGTACGGT
Organism: Bacteroidota bacterium; assembly: GCA_030632865.1. Taxonomy (GTDB): domain Bacteria; phylum Bacteroidota; class Bacteroidia; order Bacteroidales; family Prolixibacteraceae; genus Draconibacterium. The sequence continues at coordinate 8,603 of DAOVTY010000045.1, read as the reverse complement.
ATGATGGGGGGGCTATAAGTTTGCTTGTAATAATTATATTTATGACTATTAATTATTGAGTAGACTATCAGCGTTCTAAAACAAAAACCGTAACTACTTAATTTGCAATTACGGTTTTTTTGTTTGTGGGAACTACTGGATTCGAACCAGTGACCCCTTGGGTGTAAACCAAGTGCTCTAAACCAACTGAGCTAAGCTCCCTTTTCTTTAAGGCGGTGCAAATATAAAATCTATTTTTAGTTCTACAAAAAATAAATAGATAATTTGTTATAAAATTTCTGCTACTACAAAAGTACTTCCTCCAACAAATATAAAGTCATTGATATTGGCGCTCAATTGTGCATTTTCAAAAGCTTCCGAAACAGAAGAATAATACTGTCCTTTCAAACCAAACTCGAATGCAGTTTCCGCCAAAACCCTTTCATTCATTGCTCTTTCAATATTTGCACGTGCAAAATAATACTTCGCATATTTTGGAAGCAACTTTAAAATTGGCTCCGGGTTTTTGTCAGCAACAGTTCCAAAAATAATGTGTAAAGTTTTAAAAGCCATACTTTCAATTTGCTTAACAATAGCTTTTATTCCATCCTCGTTGTGGCCAGTATCGCAAATTATTAACGGATTATTTCCAACTGTTTGCCAACGCCCCAATAATCCGGTATTTTCAGCTACTGTTTTTAAGCCTTCATAAATATCATGATTCATAATTTGCCACCCCTTTTCATTTAAAATATCAATAGATTTTAAAACAGCCGGCAAGTTTTTCAATTGATACAAACCATTCAAATCTAGTTTTAAATCTGGATAAACATGTTTGCCATTTTTTTTAACATTTACAATTTGCTTGCCATCTAATCCCAACATTGCATATTCGACTGAATATTCATTATCAACAAAATAAATGTCAGTCTTCTTTAATTTTGCAATATCAATAAAAACCTGAGCAATTTCTTTTTGAGTTATCCCAATTACAACAGGAATATTTGTTTTTATAATTCCGGCTTTCTCTGTAGCAATTTTTTCCAAAGTATCGCCCAGCAAATTTATGTGGTCTAACCCAATATTTGTAATCACACTAATTTCAGGTGAAATTATATTTGTAGAATCTAACCGTCCACCCAACCCAACTTCAACAATTGCAATATCAACTTCCTGCTTTGTAAAATAGTCGAATGCCATTGCAACTGTAAGCTCAAAAAATGAAGGTTCTATTTTCCACAATCTGTTGTTAATTCTGAAATCATCAACCCAATCAACAACTTCCTGCTTAGGCATCATTTCTCCGTTTACACGAATTCGTTCCCTAAAATCTTTCAAATGTGGCGAAGTATATAAACCAACTTTATATCCGGCAGCTTGCAAAACCGAAGCCAGCATGTGCGAAACCGAACCCTTACCATTTGTGCCTGCAACATGAATAGAACTGAATCTACGATGTGGGTGATTGTACAATTCATCCAGTTTCAAAGTATTTGCCAAACTGCTTTTATAAGCTGCTGGCCCCTTTCGTTGAAACATGGGCAACTGCGTAAAAAGAAAATCTATTATTTCTGTGTAATTCAAACTTCAAAATATTTATTAACCATTGCAAGTTTATTAAATTTTCAATTCATTCTGAATATTTGTCTTCAAAATATCTACATTTAAAAAATTCATATCCATTAAGTATGCTAAGTAAAACTAAAAAAAGTAAGATTTTCATTCTCGATACGAATGTAATTTTACACGACCATACTTGCATTTACCAGTTTCAGGATAACGATATTATCCTTCCAATTACAGTACTCGAGGAGCTGGACAAGTTTAAACGAGGAAACGATCTTATCAATTTTCAGGCACGCGAATTTACGCGCTTACTCGACGAAATTGTTGGTGACGAACTATTCAATGGAGGTAAACCGCTTGGAGCAGGAAAAGGTAAACTTAGAATTGAAACCGGAAAGATATTTTCCGACACTTTAAGAGCATCTTTCCGCGAAGATATTCCAGATCACCGGATTCTTTCGATTGCAGAGTACACTTCGAAATTATATGCTAAACGAAAAACAATACTTGTTAGCAAGGATATAAATCTGCGAATGAAAGCCAAGTCGCTGGGAATTCAGGCAGAAGACTATAAAACCGACCAAGTTACAGATATTGATGTGTTGGATAAAACTGTTACAACGTTCGAGAATTTCAACGACGAACATATTGATATTTTATATAACCAAGGTTCATTTGCAGTTGAAGACGTAAAAGACAATTTTGCTCCAGATGCAAACGAATGTTTTATTTTTAAGGGAAACACATCTAGTGCTCTAGCACGTTACGAGGCAAAGTCGCATAGAATTTATCGGGTTGAAAAGAAATCGGCATACGGAATAAAACCTCGAAATGCAGAACAGACGTTTAGCATAAATATGCTAATGGATCCCGAAATTAAATTGATAGCACTTACAGGAAAAGCAGGAACCGGAAAAACATTGCTTGCACTTGCAGCAGCAATCGAACAGCATCGCTTATACGAACAAATTTTATTGGCACGCCCAATTGTTGCTCTAAGTAATCGCGATATTGGATATCTGCCAGGCGATGCTTCGGAAAAAATAAATCCATACATGCAGCCGCTATTCGATAATTTGGGTGTAATAAAACACACTTTTAATCCGCGCAGCAACGAGTACCAACTAATTGAAGATATGGTAAAAGATGAGCGATTGAATATTACTCCGCTAGCATTTATTAGGGGGCGCAGTTTATCTAATGCATTTTTTATTATAGACGAAGCACAAAACCTTACACCTCACGAAATTAAAACAATAATCACCCGTGCCGGAGAAGGTACAAAAATGATATTTACAGGAGATTTGCAACAAATAGATTCACCTTATCTCGATATGAAATCAAACGGTTTAGCCTACATGACCGATAAAATGCGAAACCAGGATGTTTTTGCACACATTAATTTAGTAAAAGGCGAACGAAGTCCACTGGCAGAATTGGCGAGTAACTTGCTTTAAATATTAGAGTCTATCCATAAAGTCAAGAGTTTGATTCATAATGTTCGAGTTCAAGGCTTTCGAAGTTTTGAAAATCAAGGATTTTACTTTTGTAAACGACTGTTTTCAAAACTAGAATAACGAAGAAATTGGACATTATGGACAAACTCTAATTATGCTGGCAGCCGGGCTTTCCACTATACCGGTTTTGCCAACTCCCTATTTTGCAAAAGCGTACGGGGGCTTCCTTCGTCAGCCTCCACCGCTCAACAAAACATGGTCGTTAGCTGCAACAGGGTGCCGTTCCAATCCCTGCCAGAAGTTGCCTCACTTATCGATAATGATAAATTTTTTATTTACTTAATTATCCAAAAAGTAGAATTGCAGCTAACCGCTTTTTTCTAACTTTGCACTTCATTTATTTAAAAAAGGATGAATTACAAAGGCAAAAAAGCTGCATTTTACACATTGGGTTGCAAACTCAATTTTTCTGAAACCTCCACAATCGCCGGTTCGTTTAAAGAAGTTGGTTTCGACCGTGTTGAATTTGATGAGAAAGCTGACGTTTATGTAATTAATACATGCTCGGTAACAAATCAGGGCGACAAAGCCAGTCGGAATATTATACGAAAAGCAGCAAGACAAAACCCCAATGCAATGGTAATTGTTGTGGGTTGCTACTCGCAATTAAAACCCGACGAAATTAGCCATATAGAAGGTGTTGACATGGTTTTAGGAACACAAGAGAAATTTCATATTCCAGCCTATCTTGGCAATTTGGAAAAGAAAAAAACCACCGAGATAAAAACAACACGGTTAGCAGATATTAAAAGCTACCACAAAGCATTTTCGTGGGGAGACCGCACACGTAGTTTTCTAAAAATACAAGATGGTTGCGACTACTACTGTTCGTTTTGTACAATCCCTTATGCACGAGGTAAAAGCAGAAACGACAATATTTTAAACACTGCAGCCGAGGCAAAAAAAGCCGTTGACAAAGGTTTTAAAGAGATAATATTAACAGGTGTAAATATTGGGGATTTTGGGAAATCGACGGGCGAAAATTTTCTTGATTTATTAAAAGCATTGGAAAAAGTTGAAGGATTAAAACGATTGCGACTTGGTTCTATTGAACCCAATCTTTTAAAAGATGAAATTATTGAATTGGTTTCGAGATCGAAGGTAATAATGCCACACTTCCATATTCCATTGCAAGCCGGCTCCGATGAAATTTTGTCGTTAATGAAGCGTAAATATTCAACCGGATTATTTGAAAAACGAGTAACGCGAATCCGCGAAATTGTACCGCATGCATTTATTGGTGTCGATGTAATTGCCGGAACAAACGGAGAAACCGAAAACCTTTTTCAGCAATCGTACGATTTTATAAACAGCCTTGAAATTTCGCAATTGCATGCTTTCACATATTCAGAAAGAAGTGGAACGCAAGCATTAAAAATTCCATGGAAAGTGGAAGTGGCTGAACGCAAAAATCGTACTCAAAAATATATTAATCTTTCTGAAAAGAAACTCCGTGCATTTTACCAAAAACATTTGGGAAGTACTCAAACTGTTCTTTTTGAAGCTCAAAAAAATAAAGAAAAGATGGTTGGCTTTACCGAAAATTACATTAAAATAGAAGTTCCGTACAACGAAAACCTAATTAATGAACTGGGTACGGTGAAATTAAAATCTATTTTGGCTAATGGAAATGTTTCTGTTGAAATTGAAAATTTATTCTTCAGTTCTTTTACCTCAAACTCAAAAAAATGAATTATAAAAAACTTTGTTTCCAAGTACAAGACATTGCTCGCGAGGCAGGAAGTTTTATTCGCGAAGAGGGCAAAAAAATAACCTCATCCGACATAGAAATTAAAAGTGTTGCAAGTTTGGTAACTTATGTCGATAAAACTGCTGAAACAAACATTATTGACGCACTAAAAAAAACAATACCCAATTCAGGCTTTATAGCTGAGGAGGGAACTGCAACACACAATAACGAAAAGTTCAAATGGATAATCGATCCGCTTGACGGAACCACAAATTTTATTCACGGAATAACACCACACTCTGTTAGTATTGCATTAATGGAAGATGACGAAATAGTTTTAGGCGTAGTTTACGAAGTTGGGTTAAACGAAATGTTTTATGCATGGAAAAACAGTCTGGCATTTTTAAATGATGATGAAATTAAAGTTGCCACAGCAAACAAATCAGAAGATACATTAATTGCAACCGGGTTTCCGTATTACGATTTCAATAAAATTGAAAACTACATAGATGTTTTACGATTTTTAATGCGAAATACTCGAGGGTTGCGTCGCATGGGTTCTGCTGCAGTTGACCTTGCATACGTTGCAGCCGGGCGTTTCGATGCATTTTACGAACACGCACTGCACTCGTGGGATGTGGCTGCCGGAGTTTTTATTGTGCAACAAGCAGGTGGTAAAGTTGTAGATTTTAACGGCGGCAATAATTGGCTTTTTGGCGGCGAAATTATTGCTGTAAGTGAGAATTATTTTGATGAGTTTTACAATATTGTAAATAAACATCTGGGAGAAAAATAAATATAACAAATGCAATTTTTTATAAAATGTTAAAACATACTATAATTTAATTTCAAACATTCTTTCATTTTATATTTATCACTTAAAAATATAATAACACATTTTTGTTAACCCTTTGAATTTATATATCTTTAAATTCAGAATTAAAATTAACTCTAAAAATAGACAATTATGAAAAAAACTTACCTGTTTTTGGCTATTGCAACAATGGCTTTTATGTTTAGTTGCACAAGCAAAAGTTCCAAAAAAGCAAGCACAATAAGTGCCGAGGAGTTGGCAATGTACAAACAATCTGCAGCCATGTTCGCAGTTCTTCCTACATCGGCTCCAAACCCTAATAACGAACTTACAGCAGAAAAAATTGAACTTGGGAAAGTATTATACTATGACAATCGTCTTTCGAAAGACGAAACACAAAGCTGCAACACATGTCATGATATTGCGAATTATGGCGTTGACAATGAGCCAACATCAGCTGGCGACGATGGCGGGTTGGGTACTCGAAACTCACCAACTGTGTTTAATGCAGCTCTTCATATTTCGCAATTTTGGGATGGCCGAAACAAAGACGTTGAAGAGCAGGCAGGCGGTCCGATTTTAAATCCGGTTGAGATGGCAATTCCTGACGAAGCTTTTATTATAGACAGATTGAAAAAAGTTGATGAGTATAAAACATTATTTGCGGCTGCGTATCCGGCAGATGAAAATCCGATTACATATAAAAATCTCACTTACGCAATTGGGGCTTTTGAACGTACTTTGCTAACACCTTCAAAATTTGACGATTATCTTGCAGGCGACGATAAAGCGCTAACACATGCAGAACTAAAAGGAATGAAAACTTATGTTGACGTTGGATGCACAACCTGTCACTCAGGCGCACTTTTGGGTGGTACACTTTTCATGAAATTTGGATTAACAGTTAACTATTGGGATTTAACAAACAGTGCAGTAATTGATAGCGGAAGATACGTTGAAACTCGCCAACCTGCCGATTTATTTGTATTCAAATCGATGCCTTTAAGAAATATCGAAAAAACTTGGCCTTACTTTCATGATGGAAGCGTTAAAGGGCTAGAAGATGCAGTGCAGATAATGGCAAAAGCAGAACTTAACAAAGAGCTAACTGAGGTTCAGGTAAATGAAATCACAACATTCTTGAAAACTTTAAATGGGGAAGCTCCTAAAAGCGCGCTATTAGCAACCCCATAAATAGATTAGATTTATAACAGCAATCATTTAATTACAAACGATTAATTTTTTTTAAGATTAATCGTTTGTAACTTGCGGTAAATAATTATCTGTTATGGCCGAAAAAGAAATTGCCTTATTAAAAGACCAGCTTGCGCGACTCGATGAAAAAAAATTCGACTTTGAGGCATGGAAAAATCATACTCTCATTTTTTTAGAACGTATTTTTGGCAAAGAAAATTCGAATCTAAAACTGATTAAAGATTTACATTACGACTATTCGAGCTGGAATTTACGCGATACTGCCGCTGCCGGGAAAACGAAAGACAAAGACCCTATAAAAATGCAGGCTCGCGAAATACTTACCGCAACTATAACTGAATTAGAGAAGCTGGGACTACCTCAAAATAAGCTGGCAACAGAAAAAATTTGGATTCTTTTAAAAGATGAACTAACCGGAAAACAAGCAAAAAAAATTGAAGCAATTCTAGATTCAAGTGATTCAAAAAAAATTGAAAATATTAGCAAAACACTAGAAACATTAGGAGTAGAAAACCTAAGTAGAGTTATTGCAAATCTTCTTATAAACTAATTTATGAGCAATACCTCGAAAGTTGCAATTGTTATTCTAAATTGGAATGGTGAAAAACTATTTCCCGATTTTCTACCATCGGTAATAGAAAATTCAACAGGAAAAAATATTGAAATAATTGTTGCCGATAATGGTTCAACCGACCAATCTATTTCGTGCCTACAAAAAAGCTTCCCTTCAATAAAAATTATAGATTTAAAAGAAAATTATGGTTTTGCCGAGGGCTATAATCAAGCACTCAAACAGGTTGATGCCGATTATTTTGTTTTACTTAATTCAGATGTAAAAGTATCTTCAAACTGGATTGAACCATGTATTAGCCAATTTGAAAACAATGAAAAAATTGCTGCAATTCAACCCAAAATATTAAGCTACAATAACCCCGACTCTTTTGAGTATGCAGGAGCCGCCGGTGGTTTTATTGATATATTTGGATACCCATTTTGTAGAGGTCGAATCCTGAATCAGATAGAAAAAGATGATAATCAATACAACAAACCTTCGCAAATATTTTGGGCATCGGGAGCTTGCATGTTTATGCGCGCCGAAGCATTTAAAAATGTAGGTGGTTTAGATGGCGATTTTTGGGCGCACATGGAAGAGATTGATTTATGCTGGCGACTTAAAAATAACGGATATATAATTAATTACGAACCTAAAAGTGTGGTTTACCATCTTGGCGGCGGAACATTATCTTATGACAGCCCAAAAAAAGTTTATCTTAATTTTAGAAATAATCTTTTTATGCTGGTTAAAAATTTGCCCAAAGAGCAATTTAAAAGCATTTTTATTACACGGCTAATTTTGGATGGTGTGGCTGCAATAAAATTTTTAGCAGGTTTGAATTTTAATAATTTCTGGGCAGTTGTAAAAGCTCATATTTCGTTTTATAAAAACATTTCGACTTTAAGAAAAAAACGAAAAGAGATACAAAAACTGAATAATATAAAAACACATACCGAGATATACACCAAAAGTATAATGTGGAAATTTTTCATCCAAAAAAAGCGAAAATTTTCTGATTTAGATTTTATTAATTAATAGCAATATATAACGAAATCTAAAAATTTGTAACGTTATGTAACAAGCATGATAATTCTAATGCTTTAGAAAAATCGTTATTAGCACGTTCCATAAAATATTGTTGAAAGAGTTAAATTAATAATATATGAAAAAATTAAAATTTACTGAACCCATTTACACTTACCACATTGATTTTGTGGGACATGTAAACAATATTATTTACGTACAGTGGTTAGAAAATGCACGTGT
>DAOVTY010000097.1 GCA_030632865.1 Bacteroidota bacterium | reverse complement strand
GATGTTGATGAAATAAAAGGACTAAGCCCCGTCATTTCTATCGAACAAAAAACAACCAACAAAAACCCGCGCTCAACAGTAGGAACTGTAACTGAAATCTATGATTTCTTACGTCTACTTTATGCTCGGACCGCTACTGCCTATTCCTACAACACTGGCGAAGCTATGGTGCAATACTCCGAAAAGCAAATTCTAGAGCTTATCTATACCAAATATGCCAATCGGAAAATAATGCTTCTAGCTCCAGTTGTAAGCGGTAGAAAAGGACATTATCGCGAACTTTTTGAGCAAATTAGAAAAAAAGGTTTTTTAACGGCTCGTATTGATGGCAAAATTATGGAACTGATTTATAATCATAGAGTTGATCGCTATGTAAATCACTTCATCGAAATAGTTATTGATAAACTTGTGGTTGATGATGCAAGTACTCAACGATTAAAGGAGAGTGTGCAAACTGCAATGAAACATGGTCATGGAATTTTAATGATCTTGGATCACGATACGCAAGAAGCAAAATATTATAGCCGGTTGTTAATGTGCCCAACTACCGGAATTTCGTATAACGAACCCGCACCGCACAACTTCTCATTTAATTCGCCGCAGGGAGCTTGTTCGCGTTGTAATGGCTTAGGACAAGTTAGCGAAATAGATATGAATAAAATTATGCCCGATAAAAGTAAGAGCATTTCGAAGGGTGGAATTGCTCCGTTGGGATCGTATAAAAATTCATTAATTTTTTGGCAGATTGAAGCACTTGGCGAAAAACACGATTTTAAATTAACAACTCCTGTAAAAAATATTTCTGAAGAGGGATTGCAAGCCGTTCTTTTTGGAACAAACGAACGTATTCAACTAAAAAATACACCCCTCGGAACAAGTATGAATTACTTGATGAGTTACGACGGTGTGATAAAATATATCGATAGTCAGCGTGAAGACAACCCCTCTAAAACTGCACAAAAATGGGCGAATCAGTTTGTGAAAAAATTGGAATGCCCCGAATGTAATGGGTATCGGCTGAAAAAAGAATCGCTTCATTTTAAAATCGATGGGAAAAATATTTCGGAAGTTGCCAAGTTAGATTTGGATGAACTCGGCGATTGGTTTACAGGATTGGAAAATAGAATTACCGAACGTCAACGGAAAATCGGTACAGAAGTAATTAAAGAAATTCGAGACCGGCTTGGTTTTATGTTGGGAGTTGGGTTAAATTATCTGGCACTCGACCGAACTGCAAAAAGTCTTTCCGGCGGTGAGTCGCAGAGAATTAGATTGGCTACTCAAATTGGTTCACAACTTATAAATGTGTTGTATATTCTCGACGAACCAAGTATTGGTTTACATCATCGCGACAATTTGAAATTAATAAAAGCACTCGAACAACTACGTGATTCGGGCAATTCGGTAATTGTGGTAGAACACGACAAAGATACAATGATGCATGCCGACCATTTAATTGATATGGGACCACATGCAGGCAGGCACGGCGGCGAAATTGTTTTTGCCGGAAAACCCAAAGACATTTTAAAAGCAAATAGTTTAACAGCTGATTATTTGAATAACCGAAAACAAATTCAGATTCCTGAAAATCGAAGAAACGGGAAAACTGATATTTTGGAGTTAAAAGGATGCACCGGAAATAACTTAAAATCGGTAAATGTTAAAATTCCGTTGGGGAAATTCATCTGTGTTACAGGAGTGTCAGGAAGTGGAAAATCAACATTAATAAACGAAACTTTGCAGCCAATTTTAAGTCAGTATTTTTATAAATCGCTGAAAGATCCATTACCATACAAATCAGTAAAAGGATTGGAATTAATTGATAAAGTTATTCGTGTTGACCAGTCGCCAATTGGTCGTACACCGCGTTCTAACCCAGTAACTTATACAAATATTTTTTCGGATATCAGGAGTTTGTTTGCTTTGCTACCTGAGGCAAAAATACGGGGTTATAAACCTGGACGTTTTTCGTTTAATGTAAAAGGTGGTCGTTGCGAAGAGTGCCAGGGTGGAGGGTTGAAACTTATTGAAATGAATTTTTTGCCCGATGTTTATGTGCATTGCGATAAGTGTAACGGTAAACGATACAATCGCGAAACATTAGAAGTTCGCTATAAAGGAAAATCGATTAGTGATATTTTGGCGATGACAATAAATATGGGTGTTGAATTTTTCGAACTAATTCCGTCTATTGTAACAAAACTAAAAACGTTACAGGATGTTGGATTGGGTTATATAACTCTCGGTCAGTCGTCAACAACACTTTCTGGAGGCGAGTCGCAACGTGTAAAACTGGCAGCAGAGTTAGCTAAACGTGATACTGGTAAAACTTTATATATTCTCGACGAACCTACAACCGGGCTGCATTTCGAGGATATTAGAGTGCTGCTGGAAGTCCTAAATAAATTGGTTGACAAAGGAAATACGGTAATAGTAATCGAACACAATATGGACGTTATTAAAGTTGCAGACTATATTATAGACATCGGTCCTGAAGGCGGCAAAAATGGCGGCGAAATTCTTTGCACCGGTACTCCCGAGCAAATTATCAAAAGCCGGAAATCGTTTACTGCTAATTTTTTGCGAGAGGAGTTGGAGAATTAATATATTATTTTAACGTATATATCTCAAAGACACCGGATAAAAATTTGTATTGCGAAATTGTACATCCATTATTTTCATACATTTACATTCGTAGAAAATAAAATCACAATAATAAAACGAGCATCCGTAAGCTGACAGATACATAATAATCATTATAAGCGAGTTCCATTGAATATCGTTGAAAATTTTAAAAAAATGAAACAAGTAGAAATATATTGTAAGAACTGTAATTCAGCACACACTTATCCGCTTGGAACTTCACTTTTAGAAATTAGCAAAGATTTAAATATTCAATCTGATAATGTTATATGCGGGGCAATTGTAAATAACGAGGTTAAAGAGCTTTCGTTTTGTGTGGTAAAATCAAAGCGAATAGAATTTTTCGATGTTTCGCATCCCGACGGAATAAGATTGTATGTTCGCAGTTTAATTTTTGTTATGTATGCTGCTGTTAAAGAAGTTTTTCCGCACGTTTCATTACGTATTCAAAACGGAATTTCAAATGGTCTTTTTTGCGAGCTTCAAGGATTAGATAAGGAAATTTCTGAGTCTGATATATTTTCTATTCAACATGAAATGCAAAATCTTATTGCACAGAATTTGCCGTTTATAAAAAAAGATTTATTAACCGAAGAAGCAGTTAAATTGCTTGTTGAACAAGGGTTAAACGAAAAAGCAGAACTGTTTATACAGCAAGGACGTCTCTATTCCGAACTCTACTTTTTGAATGAACTGGGAAATTATTTTCATGGGCATTTACTTCCATCAACAGGTTATATTTCAAACTTTGGATTGGTAAAATATTTTAACGGACTCCTGTTGCAAATTCCCAAAAGAAAAAATTTTCAAAAGCTTCGAAAAAATATTGAAAGTAAAAAGTTGAATGAAATTTATCAAGAACATAAAAATTGGGCAGATATTTTAAATGTCTCTACAATTGGTAATCTTAATAATTTTGTTCTGCAAAATAAGAGTGGACATGTTCTTAAAATTTCGGAGGCTTTGCACGAAAAAAAGATAGCAGAAATTGCTAACAAAATATCTTCTAAAAATGGCGATGTAAAAGTGGTTTTAGTTGCAGGTCCGTCGGCTTCGGGTAAAACAACTTTCAGCAAACGACTTGGTGTTCAGCTTGCTGTAAATGGTTTGCGCCCTTACCTAATTTCTTTGGATGATTATTTTGTTGACCGCGAAAAAACACCTCGAGATGAATTTGGAGAGTATGATTTTGAAGCACTGGAATCTATTGATGTTGAGTATTTTAATCAACAATTAATTGAGTTGATGGAAGGTAATGAAGTGCAACTTCCTAAGTTTGATTTTCATTTGGGAAAGCGTACACAAAATGGTAATAGTTTGAAACTTCTACCGGGCGAAATTCTTATTGTGGAAGGAATTCATGGCATGAATCCAAATCTGCTCACAAAAGTTGAATCGAAAAATACTTATAAAATTTTCATCTCAGCACTTACTCAAATTTCATTCGACGAGCACACACATATTTCGGCGGCAGATAACCGGCTACTCAGGCGTATGATTCGCGATAGTAAATATCGAGGATATCCTGCTTGCGAAACTATTAAACGCTGGCCTTCGGTTCGTCGGGGCGAGGAGAAAAATATATTTCCATTTCAGGAAAATGCCGATGTAATGTTTAATTCGGCAACTTTGTACGAGTTGGCCGTGCTTAAAAAATATGCCGAACCCATTTTAAAACAGGTTCCTGAAAACAGAGAAGAATATTCTGAGGCGAGTAGGTTACTAAAGTTCTTGTCGTATTTTAAACCTATTGATGATGCAGAAATTCCACCAACTTCGTTGCTACGCGAATTTTTGGGTGGAAGTAGTTTTTTGTATTAGTCTGCAAATTTCTTTATACATACTCAATTGTTACTTTCTTGAAAAATTTATGCACGAGAATTTTTACAATTCGTTTTACAACAAACTTGCGTAACTCAAGTTCTAGAGGTTGGTCGGGATCCTGGTGAGCCCAGTTTATACGAGTTCCAACTATAATATCAATACTATCGTGTTGCAATAGCAGTTTGGTTATCTCTTCGGGTGGACTATCTTGTAAACGAGTGTCGCTATTGTAATTTTCCAGAATTTCTTCTACCTTACCTAAAGTTAAAATTCCTTCAGTAACCATTTCAAAACCTTTCATTTGTGCGCTTGGAGGTAGCGAATCAACTTTTTTATGACCATGCAAAATTTCCACTTCAATATTTAATTCGCGTGCAATAATTTCGGCAGTTGTCCCGCCGCAAATAATTTTTTTACCCTCGAAACCCTGTATTCTTCCAACAAAATCGAAATCTTTAATTTTATAAAATGGAGGTCCAGTAATTAACATAAATTTCCGAGGTTCTCGAAAATATATAACCCCGCAGGTTGTATCGTCTTTTACATAAAAATTATCGTTTACAGATGCCTGATTAACAATCTTGCGTGCCAGTTTAGTTGCAGAAATATTAGGCATTCTTTCAATCTGTTTTAGTGCAAAATTCTCAACCTTTTTTGTTCCCCATCCCATTGGTAGATCCTTTTTTCCAAGTCCCGATTGAGTTACACCATCCGACATAAAAATTATCCTATCTTCTTTTCTAGCTACAAACTCATTACAATTAAGTATTTTTCCTAAATTCTCTTCGCCTCTAACTTCTAATTCATATTTTTTTGGTTGAAAAATAAATCCATTTCTAATTATTAATAAGGGAGGATTGTCATAATTATAAATTCTTATTTGCCCATCTTTTTCCAGTTCAATTATACTAAAAGTTGCATAATTTTCTTTACCGTCGCTACTTTTGGGTAGGGCATTCATAATTACTCTGGCAGCAACTTCTGGTTTAGTGTGAAGCTTAGTATATTTCATCGCCATTGTGGCTGTTAACGTTGCCAAAACACTGGCTTTTATTCCATGTCCGATTCCGTCGCTGAGAACTAAAATTGTACGTCCCTCTTCTTTGAAAATATTTGATTGAAAAACATCACCACAAGCAATTTCTCCTTTTGGCCGTTTTTGCTGAACATCTATTTCAACATGATAATCTGGATTATTCATCGTCGCCATATCTGTAAATTTCAATTATAGAATTCAAAAGTTCTTCAGTTTCAGCAGCATTTTCTCCCATTAAGTATGCAATTTTTTGTACTGTTTCAATGCTCTGTTTGTTAATTCTTTGCGCACGGCTTATAATCTCATCTTGAACTAACATAGGGGCCGACATATCGCGAATAACAGTTCCAATAACTTTGTTTTTATAAAGTGTGATAACCGAAATATGAAGCAATTTATTTTGAAATTTCATATCTCGCTCAAGTATATTTTCGCCCGATGATAAAATACTTGCCATCATTTTAAATATTATTTCCGGAACTAAAACTTTAACATCTGCTCCTTTAAGTCCTGGAATAGTTTCGTAAAGCTCCTCAGTCTCTTCTCCCATTAATTTTGCAAAGCTTTTGTTCGAGTCAACTACTTTAAAATCACTGTCCATCATTACAATTCCAGCCGATATTTTATGAAGCATCCGCGATGAAACTTCCATAGATTCTTGTGCTTTTTTTAGCCTTTTCTCAGTTTTTTTTAGTTCAGTAATATCGTTAATAGAACCAACAATCCCGATAACATTATTATCGTTATCGCGAATAACAGCTTTGTTTAGTACAGCGTTGTATGTAATTCCATTATTGTGTTTTATCTGGGTTTCGTATTTCTGTTCACCCAATGTTTTTAGCAATTCTTTATCTTGATTTGCGTAAATATCAGAAGTCTCTTTGGAATGAACTTCGTGAATTGATTTACCCACAATTTCCTGCTTAGGTCTTCCCATAAATTTTTCGTGGGCTTTGTTGCACATCTGGTAAATACCATTTAAATCACGGTAGAAAATAGGAATTGGCAAAGCATCAATAATCTTTTGATGAATCTCTGGATATTCATTATGTCCATCTGTATTCGATTTTTTATCGTAAATCATTATAGTAGTTTTTTGTTATCGGAATTACGGGCGAAAATTACTGAATAAAAGCATAGTATTTCAAACTAATTTATATCTTTTAAAACATATATTTATCTGTGTTTAAATCATCAGTTTTATTTATAGTATATCTATCTTTGTGACCAAAGTCACATAGCGCATGTTGTTAATGATAATAAATGCTATCTGAGTTAAAAAATAATCATCATCTTTCAATTATGACAAAAATAAAAACGCTGACAGATCTTAAACATTTAAAAGATAAAATTCAACTAAAAAATGGTTTAGGAAAAAGCGGCGATAAATCAGAACAAATTATTCAAATTAAGGTGGGGATGGCAACTTGCGGAATTGCATCTGGAGCAAAAGAGGTAATGAAATATTTAATTGAGGAGTGCGAGCACCTTGCTGTTGATGCAAATGTAAAACAAACCGGTTGTCTCGGATATTGTTATGCTGAACCAATGATAGAGGTATTGATTCCGGGCTCTAAACCAAAAGTTTTTGGATATGTGAATAATAAAAAGGTTCGCGAAATTATTGAGAATTATATAATTAAAGGCGAACAAGTAGAAGGCGAAATTCCTATCTCATTTAAAACTATTAACAATTAATTTCAATAACACAATTATGACCGATCCCAAAAAACAATTTCGAATTGCATTGCGCAATTGCGGATTAATAGATCCTGAACAAATTGAGGATTACATAGAACAGGATGGATATTTTGCCCTTGGAAAATGTATTATAGAGTTATCTCCAGAAATGGTAATAGACGAGATTAAAAACTCGGGATTGAGAGGACGCGGAGGTGGTGGATTTCCAACAGGATTAAAGTGGGAAATCACGAAAAATGTGGAGAACAATCAGAAATATGTGGTTTGCAACGCCGACGAAGGCGATCCAGGAGCTTTTATGGATCGTTCAATTTTAGAAGGCGACCCGCATTCTGTTCTCGAAGCAATGGCAATTTGTGGGTATTGTATTGGTGCCGACACAGGTTTAATTTATATCCGTGCTGAATATCCACTTGCAATTGAGCGATTAAAAATAGCAATAAAACAAGCCGAAGAGTATGGTTTGATTGGCGATGAGATTTTGGGATCAGACTTCAACTTTAAAATTGAGTTGCGTTACGGAGCTGGCGCATTTGTTTGCGGAGAAGAAACTGCGCTGATTCACTCTATGGAAGGTTTGCGTGGAGAACCAACTTTTAAACCACCATTCCCTTCGGTTTCGGGATATATGGGAAAACCTACCAATGTTAATAATGTTGAAACATTTGCCAGTGTTCCAGTAATCATAAATAAAGGAGCAAATTGGTTTAATAAAATAGGAACTGAAAAATCTAAGGGGACGAAAGTTTTTGCTTTGGCAGGCAAAGTTAATAATGTTGGTTTAGCCGAAGTGCCGATGGGAACAACATTGCGTGAAGTAATTTTCGAAATTGGGGGTGGAATAATTGATGGGAAAGAGTTTAAATCTGTGCAAACCGGTGGCCCGTCGGGAGGATGTTTAACAAAAGACTTTTTAGATGTTCCAATTGATTACGATAATTTAATAGCGGTAGGTTCGATGATGGGATCGGGCGGAATGATTGTTATGGACGAAGATGATTGTATGGTTGCAATTGCAAAATTTTATCTCGAATTTACTCTGGAAGAGTCGTGTGGGAAATGCAATCCTTGTAGAATTGGAAATAAACGATTGCATGAAATTCTTGATAAAATTACTTCGGGTAAAGGAACAGAAGAGGATATTGAGAAATTGAAAATTTTAAGTGATGTTATAAAAGACACCTCGCTTTGTGGTTTGGGGCAAACTTCTCCAAATCCAGTGCTTTCAACAATTGCCAATTTCGGACACGAATATTTGGCGCATGTTAAAGACGGGAAATGTCCGGCAGGTCAGTGTAAATCATTACTTCGATACGATATTATTGAAGATTTGTGTACAGGTTGCACTCTTTGTTTTCGCCATTGCCCGGTTGGTGCAATTACCGGCGAGCGGCGGTCTCCTCATTTCATAGACCAATCGCTTTGTATAAAATGTGGTGTTTGTTTCGAGAAATGTAAATTCAATGCAATCACTTTAACCTAACCCTGAAATTTGAAAATTATGGATACAGTAAATCTTACAATAGATAACAAAACAGTGGTTGTAAAAAAGGGAACCACAATTTTAGAGGCGGCTTCCGAAATTGGGGTGAAAGTGCCAACACTTTGTCACATGAAACTCGATGATTTAAATATTGAGAATAAACCCGGAGGTTGTCGTATTTGTGTAGTTGAAGTTGAAGGGAGACGAAATCTTGCTCCGGCATGTTGTACTGATGTACACGAAGGAATGGAAGTGAATACGCATTCGGTGAGAGCAATTAATGCACGTAGAATAGTTATGGAGCTTATTCTTTCTGATCATCCCTCAGATTGTTTGATTTGTGCTAAATCCGGAAATTGCGATTTGCAGGATATGGCACATCAATTAGGCATTCGAAAGATTAGTTACCCCGGCGAAATGTCAACTTATAGAGAAGATACTTCTCCTGCAATTATCCGCGAAATCGATAAATGTATTATGTGCCGTCGATGCGAAATGATGTGTAACGAGGTGCAAACAGTTGGCGTTCTTTCTGCAATAAATCGTGGTTTCGATTCTGTAGTTTCTCCAGCTTTCGAAATGAATCTTGACCACTCGGAGTGTACATATTGTGGGCAGTGTGTTGCAGTTTGTCCAACCGGTGCTTTAACCGAAGTGGATGATACAGGGAAAGTTATTCGTGCTTTGGCTGATCCAACAAAAACTGTTATAGTACAAACTGCTCCTGCCGTACGTGCTGCATTGGGCGAAGAGTTTGGTATGGAAGCAGGAACTTTGGTAACTGGTAAACTGGTGGCATCATTACGACGTTTGGGTTTCGACCATATTTTTGATACCGACTTTGCTGCCGATCTTACAATTATGGAGGAGGGAACGGAGTTACTCGCTCGTTTAGGAAAACATTTGGCCGGAGACGAAGATGTTAAACTTCCTATTTTAACGTCGTGTTGTCCGGCTTGGGTAAAGTTTTTCGAACACCATTTTCCTGAAATGAAGGAGATTCCATCAACAGCACGCTCGCCGCAGCAAATGTTTGGGGCTATTGCCAAAACCTATTTTGCTGATAAAATAGGTGTGAAACGCGAAGATTTGGTTGTGGTTTCGATTATGCCGTGTATAGCAAAAAAATATGAATGCGGTCGTGATGAATTTAAAGTTGATGGTAACCCCGATGTTGACCATGTAATTACAACGCGAGAATTAGCTGCTCTAATCAAATTGTCGAGCATTGATTTTAATTCGTTGCCAAATGAAGAGTTTGATAATCCGATGGGAGAATCGAGTGGAGCGGGTGTTATTTTTGGAACCACTGGTGGAGTTATT
>DAOVTY010000007.1 GCA_030632865.1 Bacteroidota bacterium | reverse complement strand
CTTGTAATAACTCCTTTCTTAATCCAAAGTATTTTTCGAAAAACACACTTGCCAATTAACCAAAATTCATACTTATTAACTTTTATTTTGGGAAATCCATTTTAATAAATATTCTCAAAATAATTAATTGGTTACTAGCAAAATACGAGCTGCAACACAATTACAAAAACAGTTGCACTCTAGTTTTGGGTATCTATTTTTTTGTCTTGTGTATCAATATCTAATAATCTGACAATCTATTGAATTAACTATCAGCATTTTTTATCTTTGCGCAAAATTTTAAAATACATTTAATGAACTTTGTTGAAGAATTAAAATGGCGTGGAATGATTCACGACATCACCCCAGGAGCAGAAGAACAACTTAAAAAAGAATTGACATCAGCATACGTAGGAATCGACCCAACCGCCGATTCGTTGCACATTGGTCATTTAGTTAGTATAATGATGCTTAAACATTTTCAAGTTGCCGGACACCGTCCGATTGTACTTGTGGGAGGCGCAACTGGGATGATTGGTGACCCTTCGGGAAAATCTGCTGAACGTAATCTTTTAGACGAACCAACTCTTCGACATAATCAGGATTGTTTACAAAAACAGTTAGCCAAATTATTAGATTTCGATTCTAAAGCGGAAAATAGAGCTGTTTTAGTTAACAATTACGACTGGATGAAGGAGTTTAGTTTTCTCGATTTTATTCGTGATATAGGGAAACATATCACTGTAAATTATATGATGGCTAAAGATTCTGTCAAAAAAAGAATAAATAGCGAAAGTCAAACGGGAATGTCGTTTACAGAGTTTTCGTATCAACTGGTTCAGGGAACTGATTATTTGCATTTGTACCGCACTTTAAATTGTAAGCTACAAATGGGAGGTTCAGATCAGTGGGGAAATATTATTACTGGTACCGAGTTAATTCGCAAAAAAGAGAGTGGCGAAGCATTTGCTTTAACTTGCCCACTTATTACAAAAGCCGATGGAGGCAAATTTGGCAAAACTGAATCGGGCAATGTTTGGTTAGATCCTGAGCGAACTTCGCCGTACAGTTTTTACCAGTTTTGGCTGAATGTTTCAGATACCGATGCCGAAAAATATATCAAAATTTTTACAATGCTTTCTGAAAAACATATTTCAGATTTAGTAGCAAAACATAATGAGGCTCCTCATCTGAGAGAGCTTCAAAAAGAGCTTGCAAAAGAAGTTACTACAATGGTACACTCTAAAGATGAGTACGAAATGGCAGTTGCCGCTTCGCAAATTCTTTTTGGAAAAGGCACTGCCGAGCAATTACATAAATTAAACGAGAGTACTTTCCTCTCTATTTTTGATGGAGTGCCGCAGTTTGCAATTTCGAAAACCGAGTTAGATACAGGCATAAATGTAATTGATTTATTAGCTGAAAAAACAGGAGTATTCCCATCTAAAGGAGAGTTGCGACGAACGATAAAAGGAAACGGCTTATCTATCAATAAAGAAAAAATTGGAAATCCGGATTTAATAGTTAATGCCAAATTTTTAATTGGAGGAAAGTATATTTTAGCTCAAAAAGGGAAAAAGAATTACTTTTTAATTATTGCCCAATAATCATTTCAAAATAGAATACTAAAAATAGCTCAATTTCGTTGAAATTATACGAATTAAACTGAAACTATATTTTATGAATAATTTTTTCGACAGCCAGCGTATATTGGATTTAATCTGGAAACGCAAATTTCATTTTATTTTGATAGGAGTTATTGCAATTGCTTTGTCATCAGTTTTTTCAGGTTCTACATTTATTAAACCAAAGTTTAAATCTACGACTCGTGTTTATCCCACAAATTTAGGCGAATTAAGCGACGAGTCGAAGTCGGAACAGATGCTAGAGATTATCAATTCAAACGACATCAAAATTAAAATGTTTGATGCTTTTGAATTAGGAAAAGTTTATGGAATTAATAAAGACGATAAACATTATTTAACCTATATGTTAGATGTTTATAACAATAATGTGGGGGCAAGCAAAACCGAATACGAAACTATTGAGATAAAAGTTATGGATTATATTCCACAACGCGCTAGTGATATGTGCGATTCAATAGTTCGTTTTTATAATCTGAAAGTTGGTGAAATTCATAAAGCCAAAGATTGGGAAATGGTTAAGATAGCCGAAATACAATTGGCGAAAAAATATGTAGAGTTAGATACTTTAATGGTTGAGCTAAATCTGGTAAGAAATGAATTTGGGATTATTGATTTTGAAAGTCAAGTGCCTGAAATTACCAGAGGTTATATGCATGCACTTTCAACTGGGAGAGGATCTTCTTCTGATACAAAAAAGATTCAATCCATGTACGAAAATCTAACCAAAAGTGGAGCGCAAGCTTATTGGCTAGAATCACGACTTGATTTTATTATTGGCACTATCGACTCTTTAACAAATCAATACGGAATATATTTAAACGAATACGAAAAGGATATTACTTTTGCTCATATTGTTGAGTCGCCTTTTCCTGCCGACAAAAAATCATACCCAGTTCGTTGGTTAATTGTTGCTTTTACTACAATTTCCGCAGTTTTTCTGGCACTTTTGATTTTTCTTGTTTTAGATTATCGCAAGGAGGAGGAGTAGCCGGTGATACGGAATCCTATCATAAAAATTTCACTTTTTTACCTTATTTCAATAAGCTTTATTTTGTTGAATATTTGGTTTGTTGTGAAAAAAGATATGATGCTAGTAAATGCGTTACCATTTGTTCTGGTAATTTTACTGATTGTAATTTTTTCATTCGATAAAATTATTTACCTGATTGCATTTTTTGCTCCACTTTCTATTCCGCTTCACGAAATAATACCGGGCTTTGGGTTCGATATGTATTTACCAACCGAACCTCTACTTTTTGGTCTGCTAATTCTATTTCTTTTAAAAGTACTCCACGATAAAAAGTTCGACCGAAAAATTTTACTCCATCCGGTTTCTCTAGCAATTTATCTAAATCTTTTATGGATTTTATTTACCTGCTTAACCAGCACAATGCCGGTGGTTTCTATAAAGTTTTTATTATCGCGAATATGGTTTGTAGTTGGGTTATATTTTTTAGTGGCAAAATTATTTAGCAATGGTAAAAATCTTGAAAAGTATGTTTGGCTTTATATTGTTGCTTTAGTTATTGTGATATTGTATTCTGCTTATCGTCATTTGGGTTACGGATTATGGAACAAACAGGCTGCCCATTTTGTGGTATCACCATTTTTTAGCGACCACACATCATACGGAGCAGTTCTGGCAATGTACCTGCCATTTCTGATAATGTTTTCGTTTAATAGTTTTTTTACCCGTAAATTAAGATTAATTTCTATGGGTGTTTTAGCTATTGTTTTTTTAGGATTTATACTATCGTATAGTCGGGCAGCGTGGTTAAGTGTGATTGTTGGTATCGGAGTTTGGGGAATGATAAAACTGAAAATAAGGTTCAAGCCAATTCTTATAACTTTTATTTCTGTAATTACTTTATTTCTATTGTTTCAAACCCAAATTGTGATGAAGTTGGAGCAGAACTCGGAGCAATCGTCGGCAAATTTTATGACACATATTTCGTCGATGTCTAATATTACCACCGATGCATCGAACCTAGAGCGAATAAACAGATGGAGTTGTGCAATTAGAATGTTTGCAGATAAACCAGTTTTTGGATACGGACCTGGAACTTACATGTTTAAATATGCACCATACCAATTAAGTAAAGATCGTACGATTATTAGCACTAATTCTGCTGATGGCGGAAATGCACACAGCGAATATTTAGGGCCGCTTGCCGAATCAGGAGTGTTTGGACTACTTACTTTTTTATTGATTATTGGTGTGGTAATTTACACGGCAGTTAATACTTATACCCGATTAATAGATGTTCGATTAAAATCGTTTGTTCTTGCTTCGCTAATAAGTTTAATTACCTATTACATACATGGTTTCCTCAATAACTTTCTCGACACCGACAAACTTTCTGTGCCTTTTTGGGGATTTACTGCAATGATTGTGGCAATAGATATTTATTCTCGTCGAGATGAAAAAGCACAAAAAAATCCAGCCTGAATCTGACTGGATTTAATAAATATAATATCTTATTTTTTTACTCTTTCAGAATATGTTCTGTCGCGAGTGTCAACTCTAATAATATCGCCTTCGTTAATAAACATTGGCACCATTATTTCGGCTCCAGTTTCAACAGTTGCAGGTTTTAATGCAGTAGAACTTGCGGTATTTCCTTTTTCACCTTCAATGGTATAAGTTATAGCCAACTCAACTTTTTCTGGCATTTCGGCTGTTAATGGCATCTCTTCGTCGGCATGGAAATTAATTTCAATAATCTGACCCTCTTTCATCAAATCAGCATTTTCTACCATCTCAACCGGAATTGGAATTTGCTCGTAATTTCCAGTGTTCATTACGTTCAATCCCATATCGTCTTTGTATAAAAATTGATACTGACGACGTTCAACACGAACATCTTCAACTTTAACTCCCGAGTTGAAAGTGTTTTCTATTATTCGACCTGTTTTTATATTTTTAAGTTTTGTACGAACAAAAGCAGGACCTTTGCCTGGTTTTACATGAAGGAAACTTTTTATGGTATAAATTTCTCCTTTAAATTTAAAACACAATCCGTTTTTAAAGTCTGATGTTGAAGCCATGAGTTTTCTTTTATCTTTATTATTTACTGCAAAACTAATTAAATCGGGTTAATTACAAATCGTTGTTTTGCATTTTGCTGGATTATTGTTAGAATGATTTTATTTAACCTGCTCAACCCCATCAATTTTATAGCTTTTCAAAATTGCTCGCAATGCGCCTATTTTCAATTCAAATTCGAGCATTACCGGTATTTCAAGTTCTTTCGAAATAAAAAATCTCAGCCCATCTGAGCTCATTAATAGCTTTCCCTTATCAACCGATGGAACAAGAACATAAGTTTTGGTTTTACCAAGTTCGGTTTTAATTTTCTCTTTACCAATGTATTTAATTGCAATGGTATCAATTTTATCGGCATGAAATGAGGTGAGAGTTTTTATTTCATCCGGTTTCATACTTTCCATATCATACACTTTCACAAAATAGAAAAACGACGAAATAATATCTACCATATCTTCAGGCATTTTTTTCCACCCGGTTTTTTCACTCTTTAACGAATCTATATCGGGATAAAAATAGGTTTCGTTGTACCATCGGTATTTATTCTCTTTAATATCTCGTATTGCCTTTAACGGAAGATTTGTTTCTGCGTCTACAATTGTTGTGTAGGTATCGTTTACGCCATAAATTGCATTTGTTAAGCCGGTAGTTTGTCCTTTAAAACAGTAGCTAATAGCAGGTTTGCCATTAAATATTGTGTCAATAATTATCATTTCTGCTTCACCTCCTTTTATAAATCCATATTTTAAATTAAACAAAACTCTTTTCTCTTTTGCAAAAACGGTTTGTGTGAGCAAAAAAACAGAGAGAAATATGATTATATATTTAAGCATTATAAAATTTTATTTTTCGGAATGGTCGCTACAAAATTTTTCAAATAGAAAGGTTCGAAATATGCAACGTTCTCAAATTCCATTTTGTTGTATTTTTCTTCGGTAAGTTTTTGCATAAATTGTGCCGAAGTTTTTCGAGGACCATCAAATATGGCATTTGGATCTGTTATTTTAGTTTTGCATTTTTCTGCTCCGTTACCAAAAAACAGAATTTTATTATCTTCTAAATATTCATTTAAAAAATCTTCTTCAATAATTTCAGCCGAAACAGGTTTTATCTCTTCCCCTTTTTTATTGTACAACGCTGTGTAAACTTCCATTCTACGTGCATCAATCATTGGGCAAAAAAGGACATTTTCAGAGTAGTTTAAAGCTGCATTAATTCCCATCGTCTCCAAAGAATTAACCGCAATTAATGGTATTTCGAGTCCATAACACAAGCCTTTTGCAACCGAAACTCCAATTCTTAAACCTGTGTACGAACCCGGCCCTTTGCTAACTGCAACTGCGTCGAGTTCATTCAAATTTAAATCGTTTTCAGCAAAAAGCTCTTCAATAAAAACGGTTAAAAGTTCGGAATGACTTAATCCTTCTAAAGTCTCTTTAATATGCAGAAGTTTACCATTTTCTGAAATTGTTACAGAACAAACTTCGGTTGATGTTTCGATATTGAGAATTAGTGCCATTTGTTTTATAAAATTATTGATGACAAAATTACGGAATTGTTTTTCAATTAAACTTCTTAAAAAATATTGTTTGAAAATTGCATGAAAATAACGATTCCCAAAAGTATTACAAAAAGGAATTCACTCCAGAATCTACTTTTCATAAACACAAGAAGATTTGAAATTAAATAAGTTATGGGAATTGCAATTATTACAAGCATCTCTTGCGAGGTTCCCGGAATAAATGTGAAACTTAAAAGTGAAAGAATGAATATGTTTAAAAAAATTGCAAAGTATTTTCGGGTACTCACTTTTTTAGAGTCGTACTGGCGCATAATATTAATAGAGCCGGTTAACGTAAGCAAAACTAAAACAGAGAGGAATACATGCAATGGAATATTTGATTTGAAGTGATTTACAGGAGTAACAATATTTTGTGAAATTATTAAAAACATTTCGGAAATTCTATCAGTAATTACTGTGTATCCAAATGCTAAAAACAGTGGTACAATAAATCCAATTATTAGAATTATGTATTTTCGCCAACTACTTTCTCTTGTTAAAATTGTAATGCCAATAAAAAATGCAGGTAATAATATCATTAAATTTAAATAGAAAAGTGAACCTACTCCAATAAAAAACCCGGAGTTAAAAACAGCGGAATAAGGCTTAGTTTTTTCGAAAGTGATGAATAGATTATAGATGGCAAAAAGTAAAAACATTGTTGCCGGAAATACAGGATGAAGAGTGTGCAAATTTGTAAAACCACTTACTATTATTATAAAAAGTAGCGAAGGTAATTTTGTGCGAACCCGAATAAACATGTATTGGTCGTTTATAACTTGCACAAAACCTGCAATAAAAACTACTGCTACAAGAGAAATAAGAACACGAACAAAATCTAAATTATTGGTAATACTATTTATGGGAACAAATAAAATATTGGCGTTTTCTCCCGGATAAAACTGATATGAAAAGGGATAAAGTAAGTTTTTTAACCAGAATAATATTGCAACTGCCGGAACAAATAGAAGGTTAATCGATCGGTTAGATTTTAGTGTTTTTAAAATCATTTTTACAAATCAAATCCTAAATCCTTTCGGTATTCCTTTTTATCGAATTGAATGACTTCCGCATTTTTATACGAAGTTTCAAGAGCATTTTTCATACTTGTTCCAAACGAACTTACTGCAATTACACGGCCTCCGGCTGAAACGATATTTCCATTTTCATTTTTTGTTCCAGCATGAAAAATAATACTGTCCTCAGCTTCTTCGATACCCGTAATTACTTTCCCTTTTTCGTAACTCTCGGGATAACCGCCAGAAACCAGCATTACAGTGACAGCGGTTCGCTCATCAAATTCAATTATTTTTTCATCCAGAGTTCCATAGGCTGCACCTTCTAATAAATCTACAAAATCAGATTTTATACGCAACATAACCGCTTCGGTCTCAGGATCGCCCATTCTAACATTATATTCAATTACAAACGGATTGTTGTTTACATTTATTAAACCCAGAAAAACGAAACCTTTATAATCAATATTCTCATTCTGAAGTCCAGAAATAGTTGGCTGAACAACTTGTTTTTCAACCTTTTTCATAAATTCTGCATCTGCAAACGGAACAGGTGAAATTGCTCCCATTCCACCGGTATTTAATCCGATGTCTCCTTCTCCAATTCGTTTGTAATCTTTTGCTTCGGGAAGAATTTTATACGATTTACCATCGGTTAAAACGAACACTGAAACTTCTATGCCACTTAAAAATTCTTCGATAACTACCTTGTTGCTTGCTTCGCCAAACTGCCCGGCAAGCATCTCTTTTAACGAGTTCACAGTCTCTTCTAACGAATCGATTATAAGTACTCCTTTTCCTGCTGCTAAACCGTCGGCTTTTAAAACATAAGGCGCAGTCATTGTTTTTAGAAAAGCAATTCCATCATCAATATTATCTTTTGTAACCGTTAAATATTTTGCCGTAGGAATGTTGTTTCGTATCATAAAATCTTTGGCAAAATCTTTACTCCCTTCCAATTTGGCTCCTTCCTTTTTGGGACCAACAACTCCCACCGATTTCAGTTCAGGGTCGTCAGCAAAAAAGTCACTTAATCCCTCAACTAATGGAACTTCGGGGCCAATTAGCATTAAATCAATTTTATTTTCGAGAACAATCGTTTTTATTTTCTTAAAGTCGGAAACACCGCAATCTATATTTTCACCTATTTCGGCAGTACCTGCATTACCCGGGGCAAAAAGCAGTTTTTCAACTTTGTTGCTTTGTGCTATTTTCCAGCCAAGTGCGTGTTCTCTTCCTCCTGAACCAATAATTAGAATATTCATGTGTTTTTTATTGTTTGTTTTTTACAGTAACCCATGTAACTCGCTAATAAACATCCGTCTGTGTCTTTCAGCTGATGAATGCTCGTTTCATTTTTCGAGTTGAATAAATTGATTTAATTGAATTTTTAGTCCATTCCTGCTTTTACAAGATTAGATTGAAATGTTTCACCAATTATTGCTGCAAATTCAGTGTCTCCACTACTTCTAACAGTTCGTTCCATGCGTTGTATATAAAACAGATTACGTTGTATCTCTTCATTTATACTTTTAGTTTGAACAAATTTTAAATCCAACGAAAAGTAATACCCAAGCTCATCATTATAAATTTCAAGAATTTGTTCTAATAATGCTTTACCTTTTTCGTTTGCTCCTGCTTTATAATAACTGGCTGCAAGTTCTGTGGCAAAATACTCGGGCGAAATTAAATCTATGGGAATCAACTCAAAACAACGATCAATAACTTCAATAGCCATTTCATTTTTACCTTCGCCAATTAAGCCGCCTGCCAATCTATTAAAGCTGTTACGGATATTTGTCATCATTCGAGTATTATTTTCGTCGAGATAAACGTCTGGGTCATTCATTCCACCCCATTCAAATTTGTTCATCAAGTTGTCGTACATTAAATCGGTTGCAACCCTTCCAAATTGTAATTGCTGTGGTAAACTTGTTGTTTTAATTGGCACAAACCGATAAGCAAATCCTTCTACCTGAAAATAATCCTGCAGGTTCATATACTTATTTCTTCCAACTGTAATTGCCCAATAAATTGGCCTTTCCCAATTGTTAGTTGCCAATAAATCCAGAATCATCATTTCATCTTTTGTGATATAATTTTTGTCAGATAAATCAATAGTTATTGTATCTACAATTTTGTCATAATCTTCTGGCGGAACAACTTTATTTCTAATAACTGCCTCTTTGTCTATTTTAAAACTAATTATCTTTTTAGGAATATACGCAGCATTGTCAGCCTGTTGAAGTTTGGTGGCAGGATTATCGTCGGCAATAAAGTTTACAGCTTCTTTTAACCCAACTGTTTCCCTTGCAATTCTAGGGTTATCCATCAGATAAACAATATCGCGCGTTCCAAGTCTGTATTTATCGAGAGTGAGCGAAAATGGTAACGGTGCCGATTCGTATGATTGCCGTTGCATTTGATTAATATACCAGTCGGTTTGCAAGTAACTTAAATTACACACACGAACATCGGTGCGCACACCTTCAACTTCTTGATTGTACCAAAGCGGGAAAGTATCGTTATCGCCATTTGTAAATATTATTCCATTGGGCTTACATGTTTTTAGATAGTTTGCTCCAAAATCGCGAGCAGTGTAACGTCCCGAGCGATCGTGGTCGTCCCAGTTTTCGGCGGCTAAAATACCAGGAACCAGTGCAAGTGTAACAACTCCTGCAATTCCTGCAGAAATTGTTTCTGGAACAAATTTCTTCAACCCTTCATAAATAGCTAGAACTCCCAACCCAATCCAAATTGTAAAAGCATAAAACGAGCCTGCGTACGCATAATCACGTTCGCGTGGCTGATGTGGATACTGATTCAGATAAATAACAATTGCCAATCCGGTCATAAAAAACATAAGGAAAACTACCCAAAGTCCTTTTTTACCCTCGCTCCCTTTTCTATATTGAAATGCGATACCAAGTAGTCCTAACAAAAATGGCAAAAAATAGTATGTATTTCGTGCCTTATTATTGGCAAGTTTAGCAGGCAAATTATCCTGACTTCCAAGACGCGCCTCATCAATAAAATTCACACCACTTAACCAGTTTCCATGAATAACACTTCCATGACTTTGAATATCATTTTGTCGACCAGAGAAGTTCCACATAAAATATCGCCAATACATGTGGTTTACTTGGTAGGTAAAAAAGAATCGCATATTTTCTGAGAACGTTGGCTTTATTATTATTTCATCTTCTCCACGATCATTCCGATGTTGAATCCGTGTTCCCTTAATTTTTCCCCACTCCTTATAGTCGTCAGCATGAGATTCTTCCATTGTACTCCACATTCGCGGAAATAGAGCCGTAAATTTTTCATCGTAATTTGGACTAACTCTATTGTGGGTAACTTTATATTCGCCATCAATTTGAGAATAAATGTCTTTGCCTTGGCTATAACGGTTTTGAGAATTTAACGGAGAGTTGTAGAAGTTTCCAGTTAAAAGCGGACGTTCGCCATATTGTTCGCGGTTTAAATAACTCAATAAAGAAAATGCATTGTTTGGGCTATTTTGATCCATTGGAGGTTCGGCAGCCGAACGAATAATAATTAATGCAAATGACGAATAACCTATTAAAATTACTGCAATGCCAAGAATAATGGTATTCCAAACTACTTTTTGTTTTTTGGCAGTCCACCAAATTCCAAAAATAATAGCGGCAATTAAACCTGCCGAATAGAATATCATTCCCGAGTGAAATGGTAATCCAAAAGTATTTACAAATAGCAACTCGAACCAGGTTGCAATAGTTACTGCGCCAGGAATAATTCCATACATAATAACTCCAAGAATAGCTACAGATACAGCTAAAGCAAGAATGACACCATTTCGTGTTACATCATATTTTTTGAAATAGTAAACAAATACAATTGCCGGAATTGCAAGTAAATTAAGTAGGTGCACACCAATTGAAAGACCAATTATATATGCAATTAAAATAAGCCAACGGTTTGAATTTGGTTCGTCAGCAACATTCTCCCATTTTAAAATTGCCCATAAAATTATGGCAGTTAACAACGACGAGAATGCATAAACCTCACCTTCAACAGCCGAAAACCAAAATGTATCAGAGAAAGTATAAGCTAATGCTCCAACAAAACCACTTGCAATTATCGCAATTATCTGTCCGATAGATATCTCATCTTTTGCAACTACTATTTTTTTTGCGAGGTGCGTAATTGTCCAAAACAGAAACATAATAGTAAACGCACTTGCCAATCCCGATAACGCATTTATTAATCTTGCTGCGCTTTCTGGCCCTCCAAACATAGTAAAAACTCTACCTATTATCATAAAGAATGGTGCGCCCGGAGGATGGCCAACTTCAAATTTATACGAGGTTGTAATAAATTCACCACAATCCCAAAAGCTCACAGTGGGTTCTAAAGTCAATAAATAAACTACGGCTGCAATTAAAAAACTAACCCAACCAAACGCGATATTGAACTGATTATATTTTTTCATTTGTCAAAAATTTCTACAAAATAAAATATTGTTGATTTTAAAATATTTGCGAAGATAATTGTTTTGTAATAATCTGAAATGTTTGAGTGCTATTTTAAGATTTTTTTAGATTGAGTTGTTGTTTATTTATTAGTTGTTACAAACAATTTGTAATTAAATCTTTGCAATAATTATCATTAATCGATAGGTTCAACCAATTATTATTTCAAAAGCATTATTCCAGAAACCATTCTGCCTGTATCAATTCCATCTTTTCGTGCCGAAAAATATTTATCATTACTTTGAAAAGAACATTCACCTAATATTTCAATATTTTCGGGCAGCAGTCCGCTCTTTAATAATAATTGTCGGTTTGCTTCCCATAGGTTAAAATGAAATTTACCGGAGCTATTTTTTTTCAACGTAATTTCATAATTTGGTATCGACTTTCGAACTGCCATCACAACTTCAAAGCCAACTTCATAAATATCAGGACTAATAGAAGGACCAATTGCAGCTAAAATATTTATTGGTGAAGAGTGATATTCAGTGACCATTTTTTGAACTGCATTTTCAACTATTTTATTTACCGTTCCGCGCCAGCCAGCATGAACTGCAGAGATAATGTTTTTTACAGGATCGAAAAGTAAAATAGGAACACAATCGGCTGTTTGAATGCAAAGACAAATTTCGTGTTTATTTGTAACCAGAGCATCAGTTTCACTTATTGCATTATCTGGAACTTCTAAAATTTCGGCAACACAATTAGTGTGCGATTGGCGAGGGAAAATAAGTTGATTGGAATGAATTTTAAGTGTTGTTGCTAACAGTTCTCTACTACTTTCAAAAGACCTTGCAGAATCGCCGGTGAATTTTGGATTTTTCTCGCTTATCGTTTGTTTTGTTGTTGTAAAAGCCATCAAATATTCAAAAGGTTCAAATATTTTATATTTAACAAGTTTGTAACTGTTAATCATTTACTATTGATTTTTTTATACAAATACGTTGGGCAAGATAACTGTTTTAACTCAATGCGAAAAACTGTATTGTCCAGACAAATATTAAATAATAAAGAATTTAATCTTCGTTAACAGAGGTTTTTTGCCAGCCAAATGTTGAAATAGTAATTTCGCGAAGAACAAGAAAATTATATAACAATATAAATCGATTAATTATGGGTAAAATAGCCGAAAAAGTAAAGCCGGGTGTCGTAACCGGATCCGACTTACAATTTATTTTTCAAGTAGCAAAAGAGAATAAATTTGCAATTCCTGCTGTAAATGTTGTTGGTTCATCTTCTGTAAATGCAATTATGGAATCAGCCAAATTAGTAAATGCTCCTGTTATGATTCAGTTTTCGAATGGTGGAGCTATTTTTAATGCTGGTAAAGGTTTAAAACTAGATGGCCACGAAGCTGGAATTTTAGGTGGAATTGCCGGTGCAAAACATATTCATACTTTGGCAGAAGCATACGGAGTTCGTGTTATTTTACACACTGACCATGCTGCTAAGAAATTGTTACCATGGATTGACGGTTTGTTAGATGCAAGTGAGAAAAACTTTGCCGAAACTGGAAAACCATTGTTTAGCTCACACATGCTGGATCTTTCTGAAGAGCCGATTGAAGAGAATATTGAAATCAGCAAAAGATATTTAGAGAGAATGAGCAAAATGGGAATGACTCTTGAAATAGAATTGGGAATTACTGGTGGCGAAGAAGATGGTGTTGATAACAGCGATGTTGATGCATCTAAACTTTATACTCAACCAGAGGAAGTAAACTACGCTTACGAAGAGTTAAGCAAAGTTTCTCCAAACTTTACAATTGCTGCTTCTTTTGGTAATGTACATGGTGTTTACAAACCAGGAAATGTAAAACTTACTCCTAAAATTTTGGATAATTCGCAAAAATATATTCAGGAAAAACATAATACTGAAGAGAAACCTGTGAATTTTGTATTCCACGGTGGTTCAGGTTCAACTCCTGAAGAGATTAGCGAAGCTATAAGTTACGGTGTAATTAAAATGAATATCGATACAGATACTCAATGGGCGTATTGGAATGGTGTTCGCGCTTTCGAAGCTGCAAACCGCGATTATTTGCAAGGGCAAATTGGTAATCCTGATGGAGCTGACAAGCCAAACAAAAAATTCTACGATCCACGTAACTGGGTAAGAAAAGGTGAAGAATCGTTGATTGCTCGTTTAAAAGAAGCATTTGAAGATCTTAATGCCGTTGATAGTTTATAATAAAAAACTATATATTTAAAAGCCGCTTCCGAAAATTCAGAAGCGGCTTTTAAATAATATGATAACTGGCTACAATATTTTACCTGGTTCGCGAACTTCTTCTCCTTTAACATCGGTAAGATTATCGCCTAACTCTTTTCTGGCTTGTTCGCCAATTTTTATGAGTTGCTCAACAATTTTAGGATTTTCAGCCGAAACATCGGTGGTTTCCGAAATATCATCTTTTAAATTATAAAGAGCAATTTCCTCCAATTTAACTTGTGTAGTTGATCCCGGAAATCCATCCATTCCCGGTTCATTTAATAAATACGAACGGTATGAATGTGGGAAATATAGTTTCCAGTCACCCTTTCTTATTGCACGTAAACCACCACCATAGTAGCACCAAAATTCATCACGAGTGATAACATCTTCACCATTTAAAATTGGCAAAAAACTAATTCCGTCAATCTTTTTTTCGGGTAGAGTTGCACCTGTAATTTCTGCAATGGTTGGTAAAACATCGATTGTAGAAACTATTTTATCGATAGTTTGTCCAGCTTCAATTTTGCCTGGCCACCACATTACACATGGTTCACGGTGTCCACCTTCCCAAACCGAACCTTTGCCTTCGCGTAATGGAGTTGCCAAACCGGCGTGGTTTCCAAAGTTCATCCACGGACCATTATCTGAAGTAAAAATTACAAGTGTATTTTTTTCAATACCATTATCTTTTAAAGCTTTTACAATTTCGCCGACTGACCAATCAATTTCCATTACAACATCTCCGTACAATCCCTGCTTACTTTTCCCTTTAAATTTATCAGAAACAGCAATTGGAACATGAACCATTGAATGTGGGACATACAAAAAGAATGGATCTTTTTTGTTTCGGTTTATAAAATCAACGGCTTTTTCAGTATAAAGCGTTGTCAGTTCGCCTTGCTCTTCTAATGTCCAAATTTCCTTTATTTTTTCGCTTCCTTCAATTAACGGAAGAGGAGGATATCCTCGTTTTCTTGGTTTTGTTACCACTTCTTTTTCTTTCACAGCAACCCCATCGTAGTCAACTGGCCACATGTCGTTTGAGTATGGTATTCCAATATACTCATCGAAACCTTGTTCCAATGGCATAAATTCTTTGTGATGCCCCAAATGCCATTTCCCAAAAATTGCAGTTTTATAGCCCAGCGGTTTTAACATCTCGGCAATGGTTGTTTCGCTCGGATTTAAACCTTGTTTTGAATCGGGCATGTACGCACCACGAACACTCACGCGGTCACAATAACAGCCTGTCATAAGCGATGCCCGCGATGCACTACAAACTCCGGTTGACGAATAGAAACTTGTGAATCGTATTCCTTCGTCAGCCATCTTATCGAGATTGGGAGTTTCAAATTCCGTAGCTCCAAAACAGCTTAAATCGGAGTAACCCATGTCGTCGATAAATATTACTACTACATTTGGCAGCTTAGTTTCAACTGGTTTTTGACAGGAAATTGTGAAAATTAATAAGACAAGAAATAATAGCAGGCTTTTGTTTTGCATGATAATGATTTTTTGTTGAAGTAATAACAGTAATTATTTATTTAAAAACAGAACTCTGGAAAGTCCGTGTCCTAAAAGACTTTGGTTTCACTCTGTAAATTCAAAAAAAAGGATACCATCTCTCTATTTTAAGGAAATAAAGATGGTATCCTTAAAGACTTTCCACGGAGTGATCCCTTTGGAATCGCCCTTGCGGGAACTGTTATTTTCCCAAATCCTTAATACGAATATTTCTGAATTTTAGCTCAGAACCATGTCCCAGAAATCCAAGATAACCTTTATCGCGTTTTAGTCCCGGATGTTCTTTATGGTCTAATGTTCCATTTTTGCTGGCTTCGGCAAGGTCGCCTTCTAAAATAACTTTGCCATTTAATATAACTTTAATTTTTGAACCTTTCAAAATTACTTCCTCAGAATTCCATTCACCCACCGGATTTAAAAACCCGCGTTTGGCCGGAATAACTCCGTAAGCCGAACCATGGTATTGATAAGCTTTAAGGTTGGCATAAATTGCAGCTGTGTTATCTAAAATTTGCAATTCTGTTGCAATGTAAGCGGCATCACCTTGTAAGGGCGCACGTATTCCAAGCCCATTATTTGCACCCGGTGTGAGTTGAAATTCGAAACGAAAAACAAAGTCACTATACTCTTTTTCTGTGAAAAGATTTCCGTGCCCACCCATTTTTGGATTTACAACTAACTCTCCATTTTCGGCATAATAATCAGTTTTATTTCCTTGCCAGCCATCTAAGTTTTTGCCGTTGAATAGCGTCTCAAAACCTTCAGCTTTTTCCTCTTCAGTTAAACCAATCTCTTTAGCGTTTATTTCGCGAACATAAATATTGCGGAATGCCAATTCGTTTCCGTGCGCTTGCAACTCTATTGCACCGGTTTCAAATATTGGAATTTCACGATTCCAGTAGTTATCCATTTTAACATTATCAACAACTAATTCGCCGTTTAAAAAAATAGTAACGTTTTCGCCAATCATTGTAATACGGAATGTATTCCATTCGTTAATTGGATTATCAGCAACTTTTAGCGGGTCGCGAACATTGTCTTTATTATTGTTATACAAACCGCCGGAACCAACTTGTGCACCAACTTCTACACGCGAGGTATCCCAAATCTGAACCTGTGGAGTTCCACGTAGATAAATTCCGCTATCGCCTTTTTTGGTAATCAGCCAGTCAACAATCATATCAAAATCGGCATAATCTTTTACCGAACACAGATTGTGTCCTTTTCCGGTAAAAACAATCATTCCATCTTTTACGTTCCAGTTTTCACTAACCGAGTTGTCGGCCTCAGCTTGTTTCTCTGCCAACTCTTTTTCGCTCATTTTAGCCCGCGAAATCGGATTCCCTACCAAACCCTGCCAGCCATCTAAATTTTTGCCATTAAACATCGAAACAAAACCTTCTGCCTTTGGCATCTCATCCAGATACTTTTTAATGTTGATTTTGTCGTATTGACTATCTTCTCCGCCGAGTTTTGATTCAGCGCTTTCCAATAAACTTCTTACTAATTTACCCGAGAAACCATTGTTCTGATTGTTGCTTGGTAAAGCAATTCTCATTACGGAATATGCAGTTACTTGTTCCAACTCTTTTTCCACCAGAAATTGTTCTAAGTATATCAGAGACAGGAATGTTTTCAGGTTTCCGATGGAAGAAATAACACTGTTTTTCTCTTCAGCTGAACCTGCAAAAGTCATAATTTTACGATACTGTAATAATTTTTGGTCGTCGGGCAAATCTGCTGAACGAACCATTCTTACAAAGCTCGAAAATGCTTTTGTTTGGAATTCGCCACTTGTAGTTTTGCATATTTCGTATAGCGATTTTGAAGCAGAGTAATCTTTCCAGCTTGTTAAAGATTCAAACGCCGCATCTTTAACTAAGCCTGTTGAAGTATTAAAATACTCGCTTACAGTTTCCAATGCAACTGCTCCCCCAATTTCTGGAAGGATAGTAATAATTCGCTCTTTTTTAGTGCTCGAATTTAAAGCAGCAAACAATTTTCCACCTTTTTCTTGCTCTGTTTCAACTCCTTCTGCGGCTGCAACAATTGCCATTTGAACTTCAACAATTTCTTTCTCATCTTGAACAGAAAATAATAACTCTATTAACTTGTCTAAATCTTTCTCGGTTGAGACGCTTTTCAGAGCACCAAAAGCTGCTACTTTTTCAGCTGCGTTATCAGATTTGGTAGCTTCCAAAATTGCATTAAAATACTGACTACCTGCTTTGGCTGCAATAATTTCAATTAGAGCTGCTTTTGTTTTACCTGAAGTTTCTTCTAATTGAGCAGCAAGTGGAGCCAAATGATTTTTGTCTAACAATTGATTAAGAACTGTTTTTGTGGTATCAACATCAGTTCCTTTTGCGAGGTGTGCAATTAACGTTGAATTAGCATCTGTTCCTTGCAATTTTGCCAATGTAACAACTGCTTCTTCACGAACAATATTCGATGTTGAATTTAGGTTTTCTTTCACAAAACTGGCAGCTAAATTGTCGCCACGATTTCCAAGCATATAAATGATTTCGGCTTTTGCTTCAGGATTTATATTTGCAGCTTTTGCTATCCAAGCGCGGGTATCGGCAACTCCACCAATTTTTTCAGCTAAATTTAGGGCAGAAAAACGGAATGCCTTGTTACTGTTATCAACTGCATCTAATAAAAGAGGAGTGGCTTCGTAACCCAAATGTTTTGAATAAATAGTTAAAGCTAAAGAGTAATTGTGCAAAAGGTCAGCAGATGTATTTGCTTTGAAAATTGCTTTGCAGGCTTTTTTCATTAATTCAATTTCGTTTCTCTCACCTAAACGCTTGGTATAATTCAAAAATGCTTCGGCGGCATTTGTTGCTTCATATTTAAAACCAACCGCAGTTGCCTCTTTTAAAAGTGGTTTGTACGAATCTGGCGAACCAATATTTGCCAAAGCTGCTAACACAGCCTTTTTCATGCAGGGTTTATCTGTGTCTATTAACGCCGTTAATTGTTTAAGCGAACCGTTGCATTTTAATTCACCCAAAGCTCGCACCAAAGTTGCTTTTGTTCTTCCTTCAACAGAAGGCAAAGCAGCCATAAACTCTTTCGAAACAATTTTCATTTCAAGCGTCAAAAGTGTTTGTGTTGTTGGTTCGCAAAGGTCAGCATCAGTTAAATATCCCGAAATTTCGGCGATGGTTTTTTTACTTGCAACCAGATTTAACTGGTTCAATAAAAATGTTTTCACTTCAACATCTTTCTGCTCTTTCAAAGCTTTTAAAATATTGTCTTCGGTAAAAGCTCTGGCTTCGCATTTGCCAAACTGACTTGCATAGCGACTTAAACTATTTAAGGCAAAACGAACTGCTGTATCGTCACCAACTCCAGTAGGAGTTAGCATGGCAGTTAATTTCTGAAATCCTTCTGGTCCCATTTCAACTAAATCGTTCATCGCTTTATCGCGGTGAGCCAGATTTTTTGTTGGCATTTGTGCTAAAACATCGGCAACTTTTGTGTCGAGCGTTCGATTGTTTTGTGCAAAACTTCCGATTGAAACGATGGTTAAAACCAGGATTGCAATTATTTGTGATATAAATTTTTTCATTTTTTTAATAATAAATAATCATTCATCAATAATAAATTAAATACTCCACGGTGCTCTCATTGGTTGATTAATCAAACGGTTTGCACCTTCATCATCAATAAATTCCAATTTATCCGGATCGAAGTTTAGTGTGCGTCCCAAACGAACAGCAGTAATTCCGAGATTCACCAATGTAGAAGAGCGGAATCCATTCATCTCGTTTAAAGCGAATTTTTTACGTGTTTTTACCGAATCGGAAAATATAGAAATCTGTGGTTCTGGTTCAGGTAAAGTTTTAATAAAGCTCTGTAAGTTTGGAATGTCTGATTTAAATCCCTGATAAATTTTACCATTTGGACCTTCAATATAAGCAGCATCTTTATCTTTGTTCTCGCCGTCTAGAATAATCTGGCAGCCATCGGCATAAGTGTAAGTAATTCGCCTCCAAGAGCCTACTGCATCGTAATGTTGTTGTGGTGCATCCACCTCAATTTTCACCGGGCTGGTTTTGTCTTTTCCTAACATATATTGAACAGGGTCTAAGTAATGTTGTCCCATATCTCCCAGTCCACCACCGTCGTAATCCCAATAACCACGGAAGTTTGAGTGAACGCGATGAGCGTTGTAAGGTTTATGTGGTGCAGGTCCCAGCCACATATCGTAATTCAAATTTTCGGGAATTGGTTGAGGTTGCAAATTGTGTTTTCCACTCCAAAAGAATTTCCAGTTATAACCGGTAATTCCGCTAACAGTAACTTTTAATGGCCAGCCAAGTATTCCGCTGTCAATTACTTTTTTAAGTGGTTTAACATCGGTTCCCAATCCGTAAAAACTATCTTTAAACCTAAACCATGTATTTAAACGAAACATTCTGCCATGTGCATTTACTGCTTCCATAACACGTTTGCCTTCGCCAATTGTACGAGTCATTGGTTTTTCGCACCAAATATCTTTTCCGGCTTTTGCAGCTTCAACTGCCATTAATCCGTGCCAGTGTGGAGGCGTTGCAATATGAACAATATCAACTTCGGGTAGCTGGCACACTTCGCGGAAATCGTCGAATTTCTTCACATCGTAATCGATTAAACTTTGTGCTTTTTCGAGATGCAATTTATCAACATCGCAAATGGCAACCACACGTGTTCCTTCGTAAGGAATATGTCCGCATCCCATTCCGCCAACTCCTATAATTGCTTTAGTTAATTGATCCGATGGAGCTAAAAAACCATTCCCACCCAATACATGACGTGGAACTATCGTCATTCCTACTCCAGCTGCAAGGGCACCTTTCAAGAATCTTCTTCTTGATGATTTACTGTTTGAATTCATTTTTTAATAGTTGAATGAAAATTAAGATTTATTTTAAGGAGTCGCAATTTATAATAAAAAAAAAAGAATTTGTTTTTTAAATAACTATTTTTTGAATGATAAATTGTTAAAAAAAACATTTGACCTTTTTCAGTTGATTCGGCACATTTTATATCTTTATTTTTTTTCGCAAAAATACAATGAAATGAAGAATATTCCAGTAATTACCGTTTCCGGTAAATCGCTAGCAGAAACATACGAAGCTGCCTTAATAAGTTTGTACGAAAAAGGTACTCGTTTCAAAACTCAGTATGATAAACCAGGCGATCCGTTAAGTATTGATTGTACAATGAATATGACAATTAATGAGCCGGAAACGGATCCTATGATTCATATGGCATTTCCGGGCGGAATTGACGATTTAAAGGAGTATGTTTTAGAATTGAAAGGGTATAAAAATCACTGGGTGAAAAATATAAATGACGAAAAAGATACTCGTTGGGAGTACACTTATCATGGGCGGATTAAAAATTATGGTGTTTGGAACGAACTTCAAAACGGGGAGTCGGTTGAGGTTGGTCCGTTTAAAGTTGACCAAATTAAAAATGTTATAAATAAACTATCAGACCAGCCATTTACACGGCAAGCGCAAATGATTACATGGATGCCAAATTTAGATACTGAATGTTACGACCCACCATGTTTGCAATCGTTGTGGTATCGTATTTTGGAAGACGACGATGGAATTTACTGGTTAAATTGCAACATCCGTTTCAGAAGCAATGATGCGTGGGGAGCGAGTTTTATGAATATATTTGGTTTTATTCAGTTTAATAAAGAGGTAATTGCTGCCGGAGTTGCAGAAAAAACGGGAAAGACTGTGAAACTTGGTAGATTAAATTGGCAAGCCGATTCGTACCACATTTACGGAAAAGATATAAAAGCTGCAAAAGAGCGTCTTTTCGATAGAGTTGATAAAATGCCGTTTATAGAACGTACCATGCCATTTAACGATCCATTTATCCGCGGAATGTACGATGATGCAGAGCCACATGTTATTCAGAAAATTAAGGAATACGATGCGAGGCACTAAAGAAAGTAGTAAGATTTTAGTAATAGGTAGTTAGTGAAATTTCTAAATGGGAGAAAGGGAATAGAATAGGTCAACGCTTCTGTTTAGTAATCAGACTCAGATTAGTACAATTTGTTAAATTTTCCCATGAGTAAGTTTTTCACTTCGTCCATCGGAATTTCTTTTCCCAATTCTTGTTGAATAGAAGTAACATCGGAAGAAGCAAATCCACAAGGATTTATGTAATTGAAATAACGCATATCGGTATTTACATTAAGTGCAAAACCGTGCATTGTAACAAAACGGCTAACGCGAACACCAATGGCACAAATTTTACGGGCGCGAACTTTATGATCGAAATTAAGCCAAATTCCGGTGGCTCCTTCTTTTCTGCCGCCAACTAATCCGTATTCTGCAATGGTTTCTATTATTGCATCTTCCATTTTTTCGATATACTCGCGCACTCCAATTTTATAATTCTCGAGATCTATAATTGGGTAACCAACTATTTGCCCCGGCCCATGGTAAGTTATATCACCACCTCTATTAATTTTATAAAAAGTAGCTTCTATTTTTTTAAGAAGTTCGCTGTGTGCCAGCAAATTATTTTCGTCGCCACTTTTGCCAAGCGTATAAAC
Source organism: Bacteroidota bacterium (assembly GCA_030632865.1). GTDB lineage: Bacteria > Bacteroidota > Bacteroidia > Bacteroidales > Prolixibacteraceae > Draconibacterium. The sequence goes on along the minus strand of DAOVTY010000007.1, from coordinate 4,971 downwards.
ATGAGGATGTTCAACCAATAAAAAGTAATTTTTTTCTGAAGGATTTCCAGAGCTTCGTTTATCTGTAACAACTTCAGCCAACAACTTTTCCTGATAATCCCAGCACTCTTTATAATCCTTTAATCCTAAATCGATATAATTAAAATTTGCCATCTCTCTATTCAATACTAATTACGAACTACTTTCTGCCAATTTCTTCCTCAAGCATTTACATGTTCCTCTGCTCTATACGAACTCCTAACCAACGGCGAGCTTTCAACAAACTTAAATCCTTTTTCCAATCCTATTTTTTTATATTCTGCAAAACGGTCAGGATGAATATATTCAACAACCTGCATGTGGTTTAATGTTGGAGCCAAATACTGCCCGATTGTCATAACTTTACAGCCTGCCTCCAAAAGATCATCCATAGTTTGTAAAATATCTTCGTGTGTTTCGCCTAGCCCTAGCATAATTCCCGATTTTGCTACCGTGTAATTATCGGCAATATATTTTATAACTTCTAAACTTCTTCTGTATTTAGACGCAAATCTAATAAATGGAGTTAGCCTTTCTGTGGTTTCCAAGTTGTGCGAAATAACTTCGGGTTTAGCATCAATTACTTTTTGTATCAATTCTGTTTTTCCTCTGAAATCGGGAATTAGAACTTCTATTTTTGTTTCCGGATTTACACGTTTAACTTCGGTAATTGTACGTGCCCATATTTCTGCTCCCTGATCATCCAAATCATCCCTATCAACAGAGGTTATTACGCAATGTTTTACCCCCATTATTTTTACCGAATCGGCTAATTTCTCAGGTTCTTTTAAATCAGGGGCGAGAGGTTTGCCACTTTTTACCGCGCAAAATTTACAGCGGCGTGTACAAATATCCCCTAAAATCATAAATGTGGCAGTTCCGCGATTCCAGCATTCTCCGATATTTGGGCAATTTCCACTTGTACAAATCGTGTGTAACCCTTTCTCTTCAACCAAGTTTTTAACTTTCGAATAACTTTCCCCTTTTGGCAATTTCATTTTCATCCACTTGGGTAATCGTTGTCTTTCTTTCAACTCGTGTGCCATGTAAAAATAGATTTTTGCAAATGTAAGTTTTTTAAATGTAAAATATTTGAATGAACGGTGGCAAGAATATAGGAAGATTTACGACATCTTTTAAATTCAAATACTCTCTAATTCATTTATACCTGTAACTTTTTCAAACAACTTGCCGTCATAACTTTATAACAATAAATAAACAGAAAGATGAAAAAGCTACTTACCATTATTTTATTCAGCGTTTTCGCGCTAAATATTTTTGCACAAACAGATACAACTGAAGTAAAAATTTTAAAAAAAAATATTGTAACTGTGGTTGAAGACAATGATGCAGTGTACGTAAAAGTGGGCAACGACCGTGGAGTTGAAATTATTACAGACGATTGGGGAGACACCACCGAAATTCGCATGGGGCGGCGCACATATAAAGTTATTGAGGGCAACAACGGAACTCATGTGAAAGTAGAGAAAAGTGTAAAAGAAAAACATTGGGGCGGAAGTTTTAATCCACATTGGGCAGGTTTGGAAGTTGGTATGAACATGTTTGAAAATTCAAATTATTCGATTTACAACGGAACCGAATACGAACAGTTTGGAGAAGTTTTCGATCTCAGGTCAGGCAAATCTTTAACTTGGAATTTAAATTTTGCAGAATTTGCTTTTAAAAACAAACGCAAAACTTTTGGAGTAGTAACAGGAATGGGAATTAGTTTTAACGATTATGTATTCGATTTGCCAGTTACCATGGAAAAGGAAGATGGCTATGGAATGATTGTTCCGGTAAACATTTCGGAAGAAAATTCGAGCGTAAAAAAATCGAAACTGCATGTTAATTATTTAACAGTGCCTTTAATTCTCGAAGTTAAAACTCCGCTACGAATGGGAAGTTCAAACTTATATCTCGCGGCTGGTGCAATTGGCAGCTTGTATATTGGCTCGCACACAAAATTTAAGTATTACAATGGCAATAAAGAGAAATTGAAAAGCAATTACCATATAAACCAGTGGAAATACGATTTAACAGGCCGTATTGGATTTGGCGATTTTTGTGTATTTGCAAACTACAGCATGACATCGTTATTCAAGGACGGAAATGGCCCAGAAATTCATCCATTAATGATTGGAATTTCGTTTCCAAACATTTGATATAATAACCTAATTGTAGTTTCTATTCGAGACTTAAAAAACTTGTTAAATAATTCCTCGGGTTAAACCGGGTATTTTTTTTTGATTGATTGCAAGATTTCAAGTACTTTTATATTCATGCAATTATATAATTTTTTTCCACTTGTAAGCTTTTTACTTTTCATATTATTAATAGTCCGAAAAATTATTATTCTGAAAAAAAAGGGAGTGCCGGTTAGTTCCAAAGCAAAAAAGGGTTCGTTTATAAAGTATTTACTTTACCCAATTTTTTTGTTGATTTTAGTTCTGTTTATTTTCGAATTGATTAGGCCCGCATTAAATATCACCAATTCTGTACTGCCTCAATTTTTTGTAACGCCTCTTTTAAATATATTTTTGTTGAAAGTATTAGGAACAATAATTACCATCGGTTCTTTAATTTTTTTCGCTCTCACTTTGCAAAATTTTAATAAATCGTTACGGTTTGGAATGGATTCAGAAAATCTTGGAGGATTGATAACCAATGGAGTTTTTTCTATTTCTCGCAATCCGTTTTTTATATCAATTATATTATATTTTAAAGGAATTGCACTAATCTATTTAAGTCCATTTTTTATCATTTTTGCAGCATTAACAATGGTATCTATTCATTCTTTTATTTTAAAGGAGGAAAAATTCCTTCAAAAAAATTATGGTTCGGAATACGAAGAATATGCTAAAAATGTGAGAAGATATTTTTGAAATACTACAAATTTAATTACTAAAAATGTGAACTGTCTGTTTTTTTTATTAGACAATTATTAATTATTATAGCTCTAAATATAAGATTGATACTGAGGATTTCTATAGATATAATAATATAGTTTTACTTTTTTTAAATCAATTTGAACAAAAGTTTTACTGCATTGTTTTTTTGACAAATACTAATAAATTAAAAACACATTATTAACTTTTAACATTTTAAAAAATGAAAAAAATATTTTCAATCGCAATTATTTTAATTGCATCGGTTACAATGACTTTCGCTCAAGTACAGAAAGAAGAAATTGATTATTACCAATCGATATTTGGCATGGAGAAAAAAATTGTAGTTGCTAACTTTCTTGAATTAGAAGAGAGCAATGCTTTTTGGGCAATTTACAATGAGTACGAAGTAGAACGTAAAAAGTTAGGAGAACAAAGGATTAAATTAATCTTAGATTACGCAGAGCATTACGTGGAGTTAACAGACGAAAAAACTGACGATCTTGTTAAAAAGAGCATTAGTTTGAGAAGTGGAGGTCATGCCTTGATAGTAAAATACTACAAAAAAGTAAAGAAAGTATCGGGGTCAAAAACTGCAGCACAGTTTTATCAAATCGAAAACTACTTTACTACTGCTATCCAGTCAGAGCTTTATACAGAAGTACCGTTAGTAGGAGAACTAGACTAGTTCAATCATAAAATATTTTAGTAAAATGCCCAATCTTATTTTAAAGGTTGGGCATTTTTTTTTGCATTTTTCTATAAAACTGTCTTCATCAATAACCCATTTAACTTTATCTCACATCATAAATTTTTCATATTCTATTTGGATTGGTACTCAAAAAATTTTCAAAATACCTCCTGCTTTTATATCTTTCCAATAATTTTGTAATATAAAAGCTGTAATTAGATGATTAAGATTGATTTCCAACTCAAGCCCAAAGATTTAAAGAAAAAACTTAATCTTTTTTGGGAACTTTCTGGTGAGAAAATAAAGCTAATTAACGATAAATACGATGCATCAAAAGGTTCGCCTGTTTTTACTGTAAACGGCAAATATTCTACTCGAGGTTGGACAGAATGGACACAAGGATTTCAGTTTGGGTCATCAATTCTGCAGTACGATGCAACCGGAGAGAAAAACTTTTTGGAATCTGCAAAAAAGCAGACCCTCGAAAAAATGGCTCCACACATAAGTCATATCGGAGTTCACGACCATGGGTTTAATAATTTAAGTACATACGGAAATCTTCTTCGGTTAATGAACGAGGGTAAAATTCAATTTAACGAGTGGGAGAAAAACTTTTACGAACTTGCAATTAAAATTTCAGGTGCAGTACAAGCCAGTCGATGGACAAATATTAAAGATGGCGGTTTTATTTATTCGTTTAACGGACCACACTCTTTGTTTGTTGACACAATTCGTTCGTGCCGAATATTAATGGCAAGCCATAAATTAGGTCATGTTTTTCAGGGCGAAGGCGATGTAAAAATTTCGCTTCTTGAACGTGCCATTCAACATATTTCGGCAACTGCAAAATACTCTATTTTTTATGGCCAAGGTAGAGATAGTTACGATGTTAATGGACGAACTGCACACGAAAGTATTTTTAATACAAACGATGGTAATTTTCGAAGTCCAAGTTCTCAACAGGGCTACACTGGTTTTTCAACATGGACACGCGGGTTAGCATGGGCAATGACAGGTTTTGCAGAAGAGCTTGAAAACCTGAAAACAATTCCAGAAAATGAATTAGAAAAATTGGGTGGTAGAGTAGAAATTGAAAAAATGATGGTGAAGGCAGCAAAAGCTACTTGCGATTTTTTTATCGATAATATACCTGTTGATGGAATTCCATATTGGGATACCGGAGCACCTAATTTACACAAATTAGGAGACTACCTTTCTAAACCTTCAGATCCGTATAACGATTGGGAACCAGTGGATAGTTCGGCGGCGGCAATTGGTGTTCAAGGATTGTTTCGTTTAGGAAGATATTTAGTTGAAAAAGGTGAAAAAACTGCTGGCGAAAAATATTGGCAGGCCGGTTTAACGGTAATGAAT
>DAOVTY010000017.1 GCA_030632865.1 Bacteroidota bacterium | reverse complement strand
ATTGCATTTCCGCCCAATTTTAAAATATCTAAAGCTGCCTGAGTTGCAAGTGGTTGACTAGTACACGCCATACCATTTTGTGCTATAACTTCGCTACGTGTGGCATAATTTAACCCAGTTACACGATCTTGAGAAAACACTATAATCGTAAATAGTAAAATTGTGGTTGTTAATAAAATTCTAGTCATTTTCATATATTGTTTAATTTAATAATATTCATTTTTCAAGAAATTTAAAAATAGTAAAAATCTTCTTTTGCGTTATGCAAAACTCATTTATTCTTTCATTAACTTTGTGTGAAAATAAGCAAATATAAAAATCACTTCTCTACAAAATAAAAAATAAATGGAACGATTTCTATCTCAAACTGCAAAATACATTTACGAGAAACATTCCGATGAACTTCATAATATTTGTGTAGTATTTCCAAATCGCAGATCAGGAGTATTTTTTACATCGTATTTGCAATCAGAGATTTCAAATTCTGTTCTGGCCCCCGAAACAACAACTATTAGCGAGCTAATTTCAGGATATTCAAATTTCATTCAGGCTGAAAAGTTGCAACTAATTTCTATTCTATTTGAAGTATTTAAAAAGCACACTCAAACCACGGAAACGTTTGATGAATTCTATTTCTGGGGCGAAATTTTGCTTGCCGACTTTAACGATGTCGACCGTTACTTGGTAAATGCAAAAGATATTTTCACAAATATATCCGACATAAAAGAGATTGAATCTATTTTCGATTATTTATCGCCGGAACAAAAAGAGGCTCTTGAACATTTTTGGGGTAGTGTTGCTGTAAACGACAAAAAGGAGTTTCAAGACAAACACATTAAAATTTGGGAAAAGTTGTATCCTATTTATTCTGAATTTAAAAAAATACTAAAGGAAAAAAATATTGCATTTAGCGGCATGATTAACCGCGAAGTAACTGATAACTTGCAAGATAAAGACTTTAAATTCAGTTTTAAAAAATACTATTTTATTGGATTAAATGCGTTAAATGGTTGCGAGAAAATATTTTTCAAGCACCTAAGCAACCAGAAAAAAGCCGAGTTTTTGTGGGATTTTGATAAAGAATATTTGAATGATAAAAAGAATGAAGCAGGATATTTTATGCGAGAGAACCTTAGGAATTTCCCTCCACCTTTCGATTTTATTTTCAATTCTAATATATTAAGTGAAAAGAAAAATATTAAAATAGTTGCAGTATCGTCAACTTACGGACAGTCTCAACAAATTCCACATTTTCTGAAAGAGACAGAATCAGACTTTGCAAAACAATTTGATAATACTGCCATTGTTCTTGCCGACGAATCGTTGCTGTTTTCGTCGTTGGGAGCAATCCCGAATAGCGTTGAAACTGTGAATATCACAATGGGATATCCTGTAAAAAACTCGATGATTTACGGTTTTTTAATGCTACTTGTTAATTTGTTAAAAAATAAAAAAGCAGATAAAAAAGGTAAAACCATCGCCTACTATCGGTATGTAACCGATATTTTAAACCACCAACTTCTGAACAATTGGGAAACTGAAACTGGAAAAACGTTTATTAGCAATGTGAGGTTGAAAAATAGAATTACCATAGAACTAAATGAAATAGATTTCACATCGTTTCATAAGCTAACATTCTCGCTACCTGAAAAAGTGGAAAACTATAGTCGCTATTTTTTAGATGTTTTGGGTGCTATTTATCAAAAATTAAACGATATAGAAAAGGATAATAAAATGTTGCTCGAAATTATCTACTCTATTTATCAGGCAATAGAGAAACTGGAGTCTGTTATAAAAAATGTAATAGTTGAGCAAAATCAAGAAATTAGTGACGCAGTTTATTTCAGATTATTTTCGCAATATTTAGGAAAAGTTTCGGTGGCATTCGAAGGTGAACCTTTAAGTGGCATTCAAGTAATGGGAATTTTAGAAACTCGCTGCCTCGACTTTAAAAACCTTATTATACTTGGGTTAAACGAGAATAAATGGCCAAGAACTTTTACTGCACCATCGTTTATTCCTTTCAATATAAGAAGAGGTTTTGGATTACCCGGAATTGATGAACAGGACGCAATGTATTCATACTATTTCTACAGATTAATTCAGCGTGCTAAAAATATTACTTCAACATATAGCGTTGTAAAAGAAGGAATAAGTACCGGCGAATTAAGTAGGTACGGTTATCAACTTCAATACAATACTTCACACCAACCAAATTTAATTAACCTCAATTTCTCTTTTGCAAACAATCCGGCAAAACCAATAGAGATTGAAAGTTCGGAACAGATGATTGCTAAATTATTGAACAGAAACTCAGTTGAACATCCACTTTCTCCGAGTGCAATAAACACTTATTTGCAATGTAGTTTACGGTTTTATTTTCGTTATGTAGTTGGATTACCCGAACCTGATGAAGTAAAAGAAGAGATTGACGGGATGATTTTCGGTAACATCTTTCACGATACAATTGAAGCACTTTACAAACCATTTGAGGGAAAGGTTTTGAATAAATCTGACTTTGAAGTAATTCAGAAAAATAGGGTTTTTATTGAAAATGAAATCCGAAAACAAATTGCTCATCACTATTTTAAGCAGAAAACAAATAGCAAAAAAACAGTTGTTCTCGAAGGTAAAACTTTGCTAATTTACGAAAACATAAAAACCTATCTGAATCAGCTTTTAAAAGTTGACAAAAATATCGCCCCGTTTACATTGGTTAGCGTGGAGCAGAAATACCAAACCACATTTAAAATTGATTTAAACGAAAACTTAACAACTATTCATATTGGTGGGAAAATAGACAGAGTTGACCGTATGAATGGAATAACACGAGTTTTAGACTACAAAACAGGCGACGTAAAAAGTTTTAAATTTAAAGAGATTGAAGAACTTTTTGAACGGGATTTAAAAGATCCTAAAAAGGAAATATTACAAGCATTGATTTATACTTGGGCACTTTCAAAAAAATCTGATAATTTAGAAATTCAGCCTACTATCTACAGCCTACGAAAATTATTTAACGAAAAACATTCACCCAATATAGTTTGGGACAACCATAACTTCTCTTTTAAAGAGTTAGAAGATGATTTTATTTTTAACCTAAAAGAGCTAGTTACCGAAATATATTCAACCGAAAATGTTTTTAGCCAAACTTCGCACATTGAAAAATGCAAATATTGTGCATACAATAAAATATGCCAGAGATTTTGAGAGAGAGAGTATTTAGTAATTAGTCGTTAGTACAAAGTATTAAGAGAAAGAAAGTATTTTATCCATTTTCAAAGACGAATATCAATCATCTAAAAATTTTTTATACAAATCGGGTCGCAATTTTTTAGTACGTTCAATTGCCTGATCATGTTTCCAGTCGTCAACAAGTTTATCGTTTCCACTCAACAAAACATCGGGCACTTTCATTCCTTTATATTCGGCTGGGCGTGTGTAAACAGGAGGACTCAACAAGTTATCCTGAAACGAATCTGTTAAAGCAGAAGTTTCGTCGGAAAGCACGCCTGGTAAAAGGCGAACCACACTGTCTGTTATTATTGCAGCCGCCAATTCGCCACCAGTTAAAACGTAATCACCCACCGAAATTTCCATAGTAATATAATGATCGCGGATACGCTGATCGATACCTTTATAATGCCCACAAAGTATAATAATATTCTCTAGTAGCGAAAGTGAATTTGCTGCCTTTTGATTAAAAAGTTTGCCATCGGGAGTTGTAAAAATTATCTCATCATAATCGCGTTCTCCCTTTAAAGTTTCTATTGCTTTTTCGATGGGTTGAATTGCCATTACCATTCCCGCGCCTTTTCCAAATGAATAATCGTCAACTTTATGATGTTTGTTTTCAGAGTAATCACGTAAATTATGAATATAAATTTCAGCAAGCCCTTTTTCTTTTGCACGTTTGATAATCGAGTGGTTAAAAGGGCTTTCCAAAATATCGGGTAAAACAGTAATAATATCAATCCTCATTTATAATATTTTTTGCAAAGGTAACTTTTAACTTAAAATAAACAGAACGTTGCCAACTCAGATTATTCCGATTTGTATTGATTTTTCTGCAAATCATTATCTTTTTGAAGTATTGCAAAACTTTAGAATTTTGATAATTTTAAAACCTATTGTTTAATTACATTTGTTTTATGGCAGAATTTCTCGATCAAGAGTTAAAATATTTACAGGGAGTTGGACCCAAACGAGCCGAACTTTTTCACAAAGAATTGAAGCTGAAAACGTTTGGCGATTTAATTTACTATTTCCCATATAAATATATCGACCGCACGAAATTTTACTCCATTTCAGAGATTCACACACAAATGCCATTCATTCAAGTAAAAGGGAAAATACGTTCAATAGAGACTGTTGGTAGCGGTAGAAAAGAGAGATTGACCGCTAGGTTTTACGATGAAACCGGAAGCATAGAATTAATTTGGTTTAGGGCAGTAAAATGGCAAAAAGCCAATCTTAAACTAAATAAAACTTATATTGTTTTTGGAAAACCCACTCAATTTGGGGGGAAATTAAATGTTGTTCACCCCGATATGGAAACCGAGGAAGAGACTCAATTAAAACCATCCGGACTTTTTCAGGGATATTATCACACATCCGAAAACATGAAAAAGAATTTCCTCAACTCTAAGACAATAAACAAGTTACAACTTACATTAATGCAACTTGCTATTCATAAAATAAAAGAAACTCTTCCCGAAAAACTTAAAACCCAGCTTAAACTTACCTCGTTAGAAAAATCATTAATTACTATTCATAAACCCGAAAATACAATCGACTTAAAAAATGCAACATTTCGACTTAAATTTGAAGAGCTATTTTTTATTCAACTAAAAATACTTGCATTAAAACATAAACGAGAAAAAAAATTTAAAGGTTTTAGTTTTGAAAAGGTGGGATACAACTTTAATAAATTTTACAACCATTTTTTACCTTTTGAACTTACCAACGCTCAAAAAAAAGTAATTAAAGAAATTCGACAAGATGTAAACCGGAACTCGCAAATGAATAGGCTATTACAAGGCGACGTAGGAAGCGGAAAAACATTGGTAGCGTTAATGATTATGTTTCTTGCCATGGATAATGGTTTTCAAAGTTGTTTAATGGCACCTACCGAAATTCTTGCTCAACAACATTTTCAATCTATTTCTAAGTTTTTAGAGGGAATGAATATTAGAGGGGCACTACTAACCGGTTCTACAAAAAAGAAGGATAGAAAAGTTTTGCACGAAACACTTCTGTCTGGCGAAATACAGATATTAATAGGCACACACGCATTAATAGAAGATGTTGTGGTTTTTAAAAATCTTGGGCTGGTTGTAATAGACGAACAACACCGATTTGGCGTTGCACAACGTGCTAAACTTTGGAAAAAGAATGATCTAATTCCACCCCATGTTTTGGTAATGACGGCCACACCAATTCCGCGAACGCTTGCAATGACAGTTTATGGCGATTTAGATGTTTCGGTAATTGATGAACTTCCACCTGGCAGAAAGCCAATTGAAACAATGCACTTTTTCGAAAATAGAAGAAATCAACTTTATAATTTTCTAAAACAACAATTAGAAAAAAAAGCACAAATTTATGTAGTATTCCCTCTTATTTCTGAGTCGGAAAAAATAGATCTGAAAAATTTAGAAGAAGGCTACAGACAAATTACTGAGGTTTTTCCTGATGCAAAAGTTGGTATGGTTCACGGCAAAATGAAACCTGCGATAAAAGAGAGTGCCATGCAAACATTTAAAAAAGGCGATACTCAAATTTTGGTAGCAACAACAGTTATTGAAGTTGGTGTTGATGTACCAAATGCTACAATTATGGTTATCGAAAGTGCTGAACGGTTCGGGCTATCGCAACTGCATCAATTGCGCGGCAGAGTAGGGCGAGGCATCAGTCAGTCGTATTGCATTTTAATGTCTTCGTACAAAATTGGTGTAGAGAGTAAAAAGCGATTAGAAACAATGGTTCGCACAAACGATGGTTTCGAAATTGCCGAGGTTGATATGAAAATTAGAGGTCCCGGAGAAATTGAAGGAACGCAACAAAGTGGTATTGGATTCGACCTAAAAATTGCAAACCTCGGAAAAGATGGCGAAATTTTACAATTGGCAAGAAATGTTGCTAAAGATATTTTGGACGATGATCCTTTCTTGAATAAAGAAGAAAATATACTTTTACTTAAAAATTTAATGGGATCGAAAGAGACAAAATTTAGCTGGAGTTCGATAAGTTAAATTCATGAATTAAAACCTAAAACAACTAACTATGATAAAAATTAATTTACCAAATTCTGATGTAAAAATTACCCCTTTAACTTTTGGAGCCTGGGCTATAGGCGGTTGGTTTTGGGGTGGCGCCGAAGAAGCAGAATCGATAAAAGCAATAGAAACAGCAATTGACTTTGGAATGACAACCATTGATACCGCACCTGTTTATGGTTTCGGACAAAGCGAAGAATTTGTTGGAAAGGCGATTAAAGGGAAGCGCGATAAAGTTGAAATACTAACGAAATTTGGATTAAGGTGGGACACTGTTTCTTCTCATTTACATTTCGAAAATACAAAAGACAATTTAGGGAACATTGTTTCTATTTACAGACTGGGAAACAAAAAAAGTGTAATAAAAGAGTGCGAAGATTGTTTAAAACGATTAGGCACAGATTATATCGATCTTTTTCAACAACATTGGCCCGATAATTATACTCCTTTTGAAGAGACAATGGAAGCATTAGAAATTCTTAAAACTCAAGGAAAAATTAGAGCTGGCGGGGTAAGTAATTACTCTGTTCAACAAATGGAAAGTGCTAATAAAACATTCAATCTCTCGTCCAATCAGGTTCCGTACAGCATGCTCGTTCGCAATATTGAGGAAGATTTAGTTCCGTATAGTATTTCAAACGAAAAAGCTATAATTGTTTATAGTCCGTTGCAGCGTGGAATTTTAACAGGAAAAATAACTTCAGACTACAAATTTAATGAAGGTGACCATCGCCCCACTACTCCTTTCTACCAAGAACCTAATTTGTCAAAAGTTAATAGTTTTCTAAAAAAAATTAAGCCAATTGCAGATGATAAAAATGTAACGCTTGCACAATTAGTTATCAAGTGGACTTTAAATCAACCCGGTATTACTTGTGTTTTAGTGGGAGCAAGAAATGAAAAACAAGTAAAAGAAAATATTAAGGCTGCTAAAATTTTACTTTCGCAAAACGAAATAAACACAATAAATAGAGAATTAAAACTAATTCAATTAAACTCTTAAATAAGTGTATTAAAGTATAATTTCACACTAATTCAAAAAACTTTTGTTGAAGAAGCCGGGTTATTTTACCCGGTTTTTTATTGCCAATTACCTTGTCGTTTACCTGAATGGCAGGAGTAATTTCGCTTCCTGTTCCGGCAATTATAATTTCATCAAACTCGTACAACTCTTTTTCGCTAAACATTCTTTCTTCAACTTGAATACCGTTTTCTGCGCAAATTTCTAAAATCACTTTTCGAGTAATGCCAGGCAATATAAAATTTGAAAGTGGACGAGTAATTACAACGCCATTTTTAACACCCAAAACACTGGAATGAGTAGCTTCTGTAACCATTCCTTCACGAATTAAAATACACTCACCAGCATCAGCTTCGGTAGCCTCGTTAAATAACATAGTATTTGGCAGCAACGAAACCGACTTAATATCGCACCGCTGCCACCGAATATCTTCGCGTGTAATTACCTTAATTCCATTTTCTAAATTCTCGATGAATGAAGGCAATTCGAATGCATAAGCATAAATTGTTGGCTTTAAATTAGACGGAAAACTGTGAATTCGTTTGTGCTGCCCCCTGGAAATTTGGACATAAATACCGGCATGCAATTTATCCAAATTATTTCTCAAAATCAATTGAGCAAAAATAGCTGATAATCCGCTAATATCCTTGAAACTAATCTTTAGTTCAGACAAACTTCTTTTTAATCTTTCGATATGATCGTTGTAGCGAAATGGTTTACCATTATAGTATTTTGCAACTTCGTAAACTCCGTCGGCAAATAAAAACCCCCTGTCTCGTGGTGATATTTTCACATCTTCCTCTCCAACAAATTCTCCATTAAAATAAACTATCTCACTCATTTTTGCATGTCCTTTAATAATTGAATTTCCTCTGCCCAAATATCACTGTTTGGTGTTTCTAAAACCATGGGGATTCCATCAAAACGATTGTCGTTCATTATACATTCGAAAAGTTCCAACCCGATTGTTCCAACACCCAAGCTATCGTGTCTATCAACTCTAGATCCCAGAGCTTTCTTCGAATCGTTCAAATGCATTCCTTTCAAATATTTAAAACCAACTACCTCATCAAACTCCTTAAAGACTTTCTCAAAACCGGCTTTTGTTTTAAAATCGTAACCAGCAGAATAAGCATGGCAAGTATCTATACAAACTCCTATCCTACTTTTATCTTCAACTTGGTCAATAATACTTTTTAAATGATAAAACGAAAATCCCATATTAGTCCCTTGCCCGGCAGTATTTTCGATAACTGCAATCACTCCTTTTGTTTTTGAAAGTGCCCAATTAATAGACTCAGCAATAGTAGTTAGACATTTCTCTCCCTCTATTTTTTTCAAATGACTACCCGGATGAAAATTTAAACGATCTAATCCCAATTGCTCGCAACGCTGTAATTCGTCTAAAAAAGCATCACGCGATTTTTGAAGTGGTTCTTTTTCTGGATGACCCAAATTAATTAGATAACTATCGTGAGGTAATATTTGATGCGGCTGATAACCATACTTTTTACAATTAGCTTTAAAAGCTTCAATACTCTCATTTGTTAAAAGTTTTGCACTCCACTGTCTTTGGTTTTTTGTAAACACAGCAAATGCATCTGCTCCTAATTTATGTGCATTTTCCGGAGCATTTTCTACGCCTCCTGCCGCACTTACATGTGCTCCAATATATTTCATATTTTTAAGATTTGAGATAAAAAGTGTTGAGTATTGAGATAAAAAAAATTCATTTTTCAAGTACTCACTAAAATTCCAATGTCCGAAAATAAGATTAATAAATGAATTTACGTAAATGTATTTAGTCGTAAATTAGGATTGAATTACTTCTGAATTTTACATTAAATATGTAAGCCATTATTCCAAATAAATAAAAAAACATTAAAATGAACAAAAGTCAACCAATAATGTTACTTCCTAAGAAATAACAATAATTTATAAAAGCATGTACAAGACAAATAAAGCCAAAGGAATACTAACTAATTCTTTTCTACAATTTAAAAATTAAAATAAAATTTAATAAAATAAATATGAACAAGAAACTAAAAACAGGAATTTTGTTGCTAATTGTAATATTGACATTTGCGCAATGCACACAGGAAAATAGCAAAGAATATGATACCCGGGCTATAAAAGAGCTCGATAAAATAAGTGAAACAATAGGGAAATTAAATTCTTGTAGTTATACACTTGAGGTAAACAAATATGAAAAAAGCAGTGACGACAAATGGCTAGCAAAAATAATAAAACATGATGTTTATATGCATGGGCCTGATAAACTGCACATTCATACCAAGCTAGAAAAAGACAATAAGGGATACTGGTACAACGGTAATCAAATGGCATATTTTTCATATTCTCAAAATACATTTGATTCAATATCGGTTTCAGGAAATATTATCGAAGCTATTAATTTTGTACACAATAAATTTGGTATTGATTTTCCTGCCTCTGATTTCTTCTACCCCACTTTTACTGATGATATAATGAATAATTTCGATAAAGTATATTTTATGGGCGAAGAAAAAGTAGATGAGACTGTTTGTTTGTTGGTTCAAGTATCAAATAAAAAAGAGTTAATAAATATTTGGATTGAGGTTTCAAATAATCTGCCTCATAAACTTGAAATTTTTAGTGACAATAATAAAAATTTGTATTCGGCACAATTTTCTAATTGGAAAATAAACCCAAGCCTAGCAAATGAGATATTTGATTTTAGGCCTCCTTCAAATTCAAAAAGAGTTGCATTAACACCTAAAAATTAAAATAATGAAAAATTCTAAATATTTAATAATAGTTTTTATTTTTTCAATTAGTTTATTCGCCAACGATGTTCTGGCTCAGCGAATGAGTCATGGCACCGGTGGAAAATCTCGTGGAAGTACTCACATGAGTTCATCCAAGGCTGGAGGAAAATCGGTAAATGGAGGCGCACACCGCTCTTCCACAAGGCCGTCAACTAAACAATACAATAAGCCAAAGCAACAGACTCAAAGACCTCCTGCCAGCACTACAACACATCAACGTCAATCTAAAAGTGGTTCTACAGCGCAAAAACGATCTTCAAAAAGCACAACACAAATGAGACCAGTGCAAAGCAATAACAGTACATCGAAAAGCAGAAATACTAGTGTTAAAAATAATACAAAAAGCTCTAACAACAAGGTTAATATAGATAATAGCAAAAATAATACTAACGTAAATGTTAATGTCAATAAAAGCAATAACGTTAGAATAGATAATCGGCATTCGAACCATTATTATAATGGTCACAGAGGCTACCATCCTTATCGTTACCACCCATATCATCCATATTACTATGGATCGCATTGGCATCCGTTTGGATTTTTCATTACTACAATGGCAGTTACGGCAGTTATTGTATCAGTCAATAATCAGCCTTACTATTATGACAATGGAGTTTATTATTCTTCGTCGTCGGGCGGATATACTGTTGTTAACCCTCCTACAAATATTGTAGTTAATACTTTGCCCGAAGGGGTAGAAAAAATCACTTTAAACAGCGATGATTATTATTATTTCGGAGGTGCTTTTTATGTAACATCCGGCGATAGTTATAAAGTTATCGATGCCCCGGGAGGTGCTGTTATTACTAATATTCCAGAAGGTGCTACTGAAGAGGAAATCGAGGATACAAAATATGTCGTTTATAATTACACCTATTATTTACCTATTACACAAGATGGCAAAGACTTGTATCAAGTTGTAATGATGGAAGAATATACTGATGAAGATGTTACTGAAAACTAATAATTAAAATCATAAAAAGACTAAAGATATAACCTATTCAATTTCATAAATATCGTTGCAAACGATACCGATATATTTAGACAAAAAAAGTTTGTTTGGTGTTGCCCCGGGATAGGATGATTTCACAATTCGATTTATTATTAATACTATGTTTATATCAATTAATTAAATTAAAATGAAGGCGATAAAAATTAAACTAATTCTCTTATTATTCACAATTGCGAGTAGTCAATTTGTATTTGCGCAGGGAGACGGTCCAAGATCACATTTATTTGCCCCAACAGGCGTTTGGGCAATCAATCCAAAGTATTTGAAATTAGATCAAAACTTACTTCCGGGAGGTAATATTTTGGTTAAAGACGCTGACATATCAGCGGATATTTTTCCCACTACTTTAGTACATACATTTAATCTTAAAGGAAGACTAGCAAGAGTTTTTGTGAATGCAAATCCTGGTTCGTTAACTGCTAAAGTAGATGCCCAAACACTAGAATTTGGGGAAAGCCTTAATGCCAGTGGTTTCTCCGATGGCTATTTAGCTTTTGAAATGGGAATTTTCGGTGCACCGGCATTAAATGCAATCGAATACTCACAACATAAACCTCAATTTAGTTTAACAGGCATATTTAAGTATTGGTATTCTGGCACTTATGATAGTGATAAACTAATCAATTTAGGAACAAATCGATCTACTTTAGAATTTGGACTACCCATGGCTATTCCTTTTCATAAGGAACTATCGCAAAATTCTACCTGGTTAGAAATATTTCCTTCAGTACAGTTTTATGCCGATAATAACGATCCTGCTCGTTCAAACACTGCAAATAAAGTTGAGCAAGATCCTTTGTTTATTATCGAAAATCATTTAACACATAACTTAAGCAAAAAACTTTGGGTTGGAGCCGATTTAAGATTTCAATATGGAGGTATAACTAAAGCCGATGGAATTTCTGACGATAACCTAATAAACATTTTAGGAGCAGGCATAAATCTTGGCTATCAAATTTCTGCACCACTGTCGGTTTATGCGGGATATAATACAATTTTAATAGGTGATAACGATGCAAAATCCAATATGTTAAGATTAAGTTTAGTATTTGCATATATAAATTTAAAACAGTTAAAATGAAATTAAAAAAAATAAAAATAGTTGTTATAGGATTTGTGATTCTAATAGCAGGATGTGATCAGCCTAAACAATCTAACAATTTAGGGATAAATCAAAACCAAGACGGCAGTATTCTCCCCTTTCCAGCAGAACCATCAACTAGTCAAACTGGTCAAACTTTGGCCGAAAGCAAATTGGCACCTTGGCCAAAAACTTCTCATTTACCAAAAGATGCACCCAACGTACTTATTGTATTAATTGATGATGTTGGTTTTGGGATTTCAGAAACATTTGGAGGAGAAGTAGCTACTCCTAATTTGAGTAGATTAGCTGATGAAGGAATTATTTACAACCATTTTCACACGGTTGCAATTTGCTCTCCAACACGTGCTTCTATCCTTACAGGACGAAATCATACCCGGGTAGGAAATGGAACAATTGCAGAAAGAGCTGTTAATTTTGATGGCTACAGTGGTATTATTCCAAAAACATCGGCTACAATGGCTGAAATATTAAAGGATTATGGTTATAACACCTCTGCTTTCGGAAAATGGCATAACTCACCTGCCAACCAAACTACAGCTATGGGACCAAAAGATTTTTGGCCAAATGGTTATGGCTTTGAATATTTCTACGGTTTTCTTGCCGGAGAAACATCTCAATACGAACCAAGGTTATTTGAAAACTATAATGCCATTGAACCGCCACACGATCCGAAATATCATTTAACTGAAGACATGGCCAACCAAGGATTAAAGTGGTTGGCTGAGCACAAAGCGTTTGCCCCCGACAAACCCTTTTTTATGTATTGGGCTCCCGGAGCTGCCCACGGACCACATCATGTTTTTAAAGAATGGTCTGACAAATACAAAGGGAAATTTAATGATGGTTGGGATGCGTATCGTGAGAGAGTATATAAACGTCAGTTAGAAATGGGAATTATTCCAAAAGGTACAGCGTTAACTCCGAGAGATTCTACCATGGCTTCGTGGGCAAGTATTCCTGAAGCGGAAAGAGCTTTCCAAATTCGGTTAATGGAAGTGTTTGCAGGTTTTGTAGAACACACCGACCATCAAGTTGGTAAACTATTAGATGGTATGGAAGATATGGATTATAAAGATAACACCATTGTTATTTATATTTTTGGAGATAATGGTTCGTCTGCCGAAGGTCAAAATGGTAGCATTAGCGAATTATTAGCTCAAAATCAAATTCCAAATACCATTCAGCAACAAATTGATGCCCTTGAGAAAATTGGAGGGTTAGATGTTTTAGGAACAAATAAAGTAGAGAATATTTACCATGCAGGATGGGCTTGGGCAGGAAGTACTCCTTTTAGAAGTACTAAATTAATTGCTGCGCATTTTGGCGGCACACGTAACCCAATGGTGATTTCATGGCCTAAAAAAATTAAGCACGACGAAACCCCAAGAGAGCAATTTTTACATGTCAACGATATCGCACCAACTATTTACGATATTTTAAACATACCTCATCCAAAAGTAGTAAACGGCTACCCACAAGACCCAATTGATGGGAAAAGTTTTGCAGCAACATTTACAGATGCGAAAGCTGAAAACCCGAAGAAAACGCAGTTTTTTGATAATAACGGAAGTCGTGGTATTTATCACGAAGGTTGGTTTGCAAGTACGTTTGGACCATTATACCCATGGATTTCGGCCCAAAAAGGATTGGCTGATTGGGATTCAGATAAAGATGTTTGGCAGTTGTATGATTTGAGTAATGATTTTTCTCAAGCACGTGATGTTTCAATAGAAAACCCCGAAAAATTAGCTGAGTTAAAAAGGTTGTTTTTAGAAGAAGCTAAGAAAAACAAAGATTTTCCTATTGGTGGTGGTATTTGGTTGAGAATACATCCCGAAGACGTAATTTCATCGCCATACACCGAATGGAATTTTACTCAAAGTACAACCAGAATGCCAGAATTTGCAGCGCCTGGATTGGGTAAAAAAAGCAATAAAGTTGTTATTGATTTAGAAACGAAGACTAATCAAAGTGGGGTATTATATGCCCTTGGTGGAATTGGAGGAGGTTTAACATGCTACATGGATAATGGTTATTTGAAATACGAATACAATATGATGATTATTCATCAGTTTAAAGTTTCAAGTAAAAATAAAATTGCAGATGGTAAACATATATTTGAAATAACCACAAATATTAAAGATAATAAACCGGGAGCACCCGCAACAATTACGATGGTGGTTGATGGGAAACAAGTAGGTGAATTAAAAACAACAGGAACAGTACCATTAGCATTTTCTGCCAGCGAAACATTAGATGTTGGAATTGATTTGGGCTCTCCCGTATCTTTCGATTATTTTGAAAGAGTACCATTTAAATATGACGGAAAAATCAACACAGTTCACATAAAACTATTATGATTTTTTTTTAAATCATATATTATTTTATTCGAAAATTAAGCATTTGCATATATATATATATATATGCAAAAGTTAAAATCTTAAAATAAAAATCATCATGAAAAAAACAATTATTACAGCATTTCTATTTATTGCCTTCATAGGAATAAATATGCAAAGAACAAACGCACAAAAATTTGATCGCTCTGTGCGAACAGCCGAAAACTTTGAACCAAGTATTCCACATCCTGAGCAAGATAAAGCAGCAGCAGAAAAATTAGCTGATCTTGAAAAGAAAACAGGCAAAAAACCAAATATTGTTTGGATAATTGTTGACGATATGGGTTATGGTGACCCTGGTTGTTATGGCGGTGGAGCTGCCATTGGAGCAGCAACGCCAAATATGGATAAAATTGCGGCCGAAGGATTAAAACTAACTTCTTGCTATTCACAACAAACCTGTACACCTACACGAGCTGCAGTTTTAACAGGTCGTTTACCTATAAGATCAGGACTTACTCGTCCAATATTATCTGGTGATAAAATTACTGCTAATCCTTGGGAGGACGAAATAAGTTTGCCAACGCTTTTAAGTAATGCTGGTTACAATACAATTCTTACAGGTAAATGGCATGTGGGCGAATTGGAAGGAATGAGACCTCAGGATATTGGGTTTGATGAATTTTACGGATATTATTCTGCACCAAAGGAAATTTCGCAAGGTGTAGATTGGCATCGATACCCTGACTTGACAATGAACCCTGATTATATGAAAACCTTTAACGAGATTAAAACCAACACTCACTTAATTCATGGTTTTAAAGGCGGAAAAACAGAAGAAGTAAGCGAAGTAAAATCGCTAGAAGACATGGGGCGTGCAGACCAAGTTTTAGCGGACTTTACAGTTGCAAAAATTGCAGAATTTGCAAAATCAGACAAACCATTTTTCTTAGAGCATGCTTTCTTAAAAGTGCATGCCGATAATCAGGACAATCCAGATTATAGAGGATTAAGCAAAGCAAAATATCAATATAAGAATGCAGTTGTGGAAGTTGATATGCACATTGGGAACATTGTAAAAGCATTAGAAGAGGCAGGAGTTTTAGAAAATACTTTTATATTTATTACATCTGATAATGGACCCCAAATGGATGCGTGGCCTGATGGAGGTTATACTCCATTTCGAGGAGCAAAAGGAACAACTTGGGAAGGCGGAGTTCGAATTCCAGGTATAGCTTATTGGAAAGGAATGATAACCCCAGGAAGACAAAGCGATGATGTTTTTGATTTAATGGATCTTTTTGGAACAAGTTTAAGATTAGCTGGTGTTTCAAATGATAAATTACCAACAGATAGATACTATGATTTTATTGATCAGTCAAGTTTTTTGTTTAATGAAGATGGAAAAGGTAATCGTGAATCAGTTTACTTCTGGTGGGGAAAAGAATTAATGGCTGTAAGAATACGTGAATATAAACAACATATTAAAGTGGTTATCCCTAGTGCACCTCATATGTGGATAGATTATGCAACTATTCAAAATGTAGGAATAGCGCCTTGGACATTTAATTTGTATATTGACCCAAAAGAAGAGATGCCAGTTGGACATAGAAGAACCGCTTGGCTAGCAACTTTAGGAGCTCAATTAAAGGTGCATGCAGCTACCTTTAAAAAATATCCTCCTAAAAATATTGGATTGTAATATAAACCAAATAAACATCATGATAATTACAATTAAGAAAACAAGTTTCAGTTGATAGAATGACATTAATTGAACTACAAGTAAATGGTCAGTTGTCAACAGTCTAATTCCTTGATGAAGTGACAACAGCCATTACATCATATCTTAATAAACAAAAATTAATATTTTAAAATTAAAAAGAGATGAGAAACATTTTAATTATCTGGATTCTGGTTTTAGCCTTTGTTTCAACTAATGCTCAGGAAAGTAAGAAACAAACGAGAAAAGAGAAAAGAGCCGCAAAAGAGGCAATACAAATTGAACAAACAAAAACTGCACTTGAAAATAAAGTTTATGTTTTTGAAGCAACGCAAGTACTACCTTCCGGAATGAGAAGCAAAAGCTTAACATCAAGCTACGAAGTACGAATTGAAAATGACACAATAAACTGTTACTTACCATATTTTGGAAGAGCTCATACAGCAAATTACGGTAGCAGCCAATCACCGATGATTTTCATTCAACCCATTGAAAATTACACGTTTGAAGAGACAAAAAAAGGTTACATGGTAAAACTTGAAGCAAGCAATGATAACGACAGATTAGATTTTACATTTCAAATTAGCGAAACAGGATCAACTTCGTTAAGTGTTAATAGTACTAGCCGTTCGATAATTTCATATTATGGAGATATTGTAAAAGTTGAGGAGAAAAAATAGTAATTATAAATTCAGGGCGGCGACTCCAAGTCGCGCCCTGAATAACAACTCTTAATCATATTTCAAAAGGTAATTTTTTAATTAATTCAATTTTTCCCGGAGTTACTTTTGCCTGCATAGGAATTACCTCGACACCAGCGTTAACAGCTTCTTTTAATATCTCAGCATATTTAGCATCAATATCTTTGGCCGGAGCAAAAATTTCAACATCGCTTCTCTGAATAATATATAACATTACCGCACGAATTCCTTTTGCTTTTACTTCCATTAAGGTGCGTAAATGTTTTTGTCCGCGAGTGGTAACAGAATCTGGGAAAAGTGCATATTTTCCTTCCTTTAACGATACATTCTTAACTTCAACAAAACACTTCTCATTTTCGTTTTTAGCAAAAATATCAAACCGCGAATCGCCAAAAGTTACCTCTCGTTTTACATTTGTGTAACCTGTTAATTCAGGAATAATTCCAGCAGAAATAGCATCAAAAGCGAGTTTATTTGGGTTTCCGGTGTTAATCCCAACCCAATCGCCATTTATTTTAATCATTTCCCAAGTAAATTTTGTTTTGCGTTTGGGATTGTTTACAGGCGTTAAATAAACTTCTGCACCATTTTCTAAACAACTTTTCATAGATCCAGAATTTGTGCAGTGCGCAACTACTTCTGTTCCATCGTCTAATCTTACATCAGCCAAAAACCGCTTATAGCGCTTTATTAATGTGCCATGTACTAATTTATTTTGAAATATCATTTCTAGTATATTAAAATCTGAACTCTGAACTACAATTTAGTTTTTGCAAACGGGACCACATTTTGCCCTGCAAACTCATTATTCAAATACTTATAATACCCTGTAATCGCAATCATTGCAGCATTATCCATTGTAAATTCAAATTTTGGAATTACGAGATTCCATCGATATTTCTCAGCATTATCTTTCAGTGCTTTTCGTAATCCTGAATTTGCAGAAACTCCACCGGCAACTGTAACTTCTTTAACTCCGGTTTCTTTGGCGGCACGTTTTAATTTGCTTAAAAGAATTTCAACAATTGTGTATTGAATTGATGCACACAAGTCATTTAAATTTTCTTCGACAAAATTTTCATTCTCTTTAATACTATCGCGGAGAAAATATAAAAAGTTAGTTTTCAATCCACTAAAACTATAATCTAACCCTTTAATTCGCGGTCTAGAAAATTCAAATTTAAGTGGGTCGCCAGTTTTTGCTAACCTATCTACATGCGGACCTCCAGGATAAGGCAAGCCCATAACTTTTGCGCATTTATCAAAAGCTTCGCCGGCAGCATCGTCTATTGTTTGTCCAATCACTTCCATTTTAAGATAATCGCGAACCAAAATAATCTGCGAATTACCACCGGAAACCAAAAGGCATAAAAATGGGAATTTAGGTGGATTAAAATCTACTCCATTTTCTTGAATGAAAAGTGCTAAAACATGACCCTGCAAATGATTAACATCGATTAATGGAATGTTAGCTGCCAGCGAAAAACCTTTGGCAAAAGACGTTCCAACAAGCAACGAACCTAACAAACCGGGGCCACGCGTAAAAGCAACTGCACTAATTTCGCTTTTGGCAATTCCTGCATTTTTAATTGCCATGTCTACCACAGGAATAATATTTTGTTGATGAGCCCGCGATGCCAATTCTGGCACAACTCCGCCATATTCTTCGTGTACTTTCTGATTTGCAACTACATTAGAAAGAATTACTCCATCGCGAATAATTGCAGCCGAAGTATCGTCACAAGAAGACTCAATTCCTAAAATTGTAATATTTTTTTTATTCATAAAACTCAAAACCACTTTCAACGTTATTAACCCTTTTACTTTATTAATAATAGCTGGTTAACAAATATTTGTTAACCTCTCATATAAATTAAACGAAAAAGTATAAGTTCGTTTTTTAAAAATACAAAATTATCAAAAAAGGTTGGAAAATAACGATTATAGTAACCGTGTTGCTTTTTGCAATAACTGGAGCTACTTCTTTTGCCATATTTAGTAGTAAAGTACAGACCTTTATAACTCATAAAATTATCGAACAAATTTCTGCTCAACTAAATTCTGACATTAAAATTGGGAAGGTTGATATTGAGTTTTTTAATAAAATAGTTTTAACCGACGTTCTAATTAAAGGACAAAAAAATGATACAATTTGGTTTACTAAATTAATTACTGCAAATATTGACTCGCTGAAAATAAAAGATAAAAGACTTATTCTTAGTGAATTAAACTTTGATAATAACAAAATTGCAGTAGAACATGACTCTTTAAATCATTTCAATTTTAGTTTCATTTTCGATTCGTTACAAAGAAATGATGAAAGTTCATCGTTGTGGAAAGTTTATTGTAATCAGTTTGGTTTTCATAATTCAAAAATTTCGTATGACAATCTCGTAACAAAAGAGGAAGACGATATTTTTGTTTACGATATTAATTTAAACATTTCAGAATTTGAAAATTTCAAAGACTCTGTTCAGTTTAAAATAAACAGCTTAAATTTTAACGATGGTAACAAACTATATCTCGAAGAGTTTTCGGCAGATATTATAACAACAAACAAACTAATAGAAATAAATAATTTAAACCTAAAAAGTAAATATTCTGATATTAGTAATTCAAACGTTTCAATTTTTCTAAATAAAAACAATCAGAATAAAAATATTGAAATTGATTTTGAGTTAAACAATTCGGAGATAGGTTTTCTGGAATTAGCT
>DAOVTY010000104.1 GCA_030632865.1 Bacteroidota bacterium | reverse complement strand
TTAAATTGGCAGATATTAATACGCCGGAAATATGGTTACTTGGCGATGGACACTGTTTTCGCGATCAGGTAATAAATTTGTGTTCTAATTTAGGAACTACCGATAGTGCCTTGCCTTTCCATTTTGAGGCTGGCTCGCTTGAAACAATTATGAACATTGTTGACCGTGAAGGGGGAATTACTTTAATTCCTGAGCTCGCTTTGGAGACAATGTCGGAAAAGAGGTTGAATAATGTGAGACATTTTTCTGAAGTTACGCCACTGCGTGAGGTAAGTCTTGTTTATTCCCGTCATTTTGCCAAACATAAACTTATAAGTTTGTTGTGGCGCGAAATAAAGGAATCAATTCCGAAGTTATTACAAACCGAAGACCGAGGAACAATTGTTGAATGGAGGTAATATTTCAATTTTAATTCACATAGAATATTTTATTTAGAAATCTCATTGCAAAGATGATTTTTTAATTATCTTTGCGCCGCTTATTTGCGGGCGTGGCGGAATTGGTAGACGCGCTAGACTTAGGATCTAGTGCCATATGGCGTGGGGGTTCGAGTCCCTTCGCCCGTACACGAGAAACCGTCAACAAACCAGAAATGGCAATTGTTGGCGGTTATTTAATTAAAGAGGTTTGAATTAATTTTTATCATCATGAACATTAGCAGGGAAAGTATTGACGAACTAAATGCGGTAATTAAATTAGTTATCGAAAAAGTTGACTACGAAAAAGAGGTAGCAGGTAAACTTAAAGAGTATCGCCAACAAGCCTCTATACCCGGGTTCAGACCGGGGAAAGCTCCTGCCGGACTTATTAAAAAACGTTTCGGAACAGCAGTTTTGGTTGAGGAAGTTAACAAGCTTATTTCACAAAAATTGTCAGGATATCTTGTTGAAGAAAAACTAAATCTTTTGGGAGAACCTCTTCCAAACGATGAACAACAAAAAGATATTAATTGGGAAAGCGATGAAAGTTTTGAGTTTGTTTTCGATATTGCAATGTCACCCGAAGTTAAAGTTGCTCTCGATAAACGAAGTAAATACAAATATTACAATATTGCTGTTTCTGACGAAATGATTGATCAGCAAGTTGAAAGTGCAGTCTCGCAATTAGGGCAAAATGTGCAGGTTGACGAAGCAAAAAACAATAGTACTGTTCGCGGAAATTTTGTTCAGCTAGATTCTGATGGAAATGAAGTTGAAGACGGAATTAAGCCAGAAAACATTGTTGTTGCCGTTGATATAATGAAAGACGATGAAATTAAAAATTCGTTTATTGGTTGTAAAAAAGACGATATTATAATTTTCGATCCCGTTAAAGCTTTTGAGAATAGGACCGAGGTAGCTCACATGTTGAATATACCAAAAGAAGATGCCGAAGTATTGAATAGCGAATTTAGATTTACTGTTACCGAAATTCTTCAGTGGGAAAAAGCTGAATTAAACGAAGATCTCTTCAAAAAACTATACGGCGAGGATACCGAAGTTAAAACTGTTGAAGATTTCAGAAAACGAATTTCTGAGGAAATTGCAGGTAATTTAACTTACTCGTCTGACCATAAATTTTCGATTGATGCAAGAGATACTTTAGTTGAAAAAACTGGAGTTAAATTACCCGAAGCATTTTTAAAGCGTTGGTTAATTGCAGTTAACAAAGAATTAACTGTAGAGCAAGTTGAGAATGAATTTGATTTATTTATTAAAGATTTGCAATGGCAGCTTATTAAAGATGATATTGCTAAAGAGAATGAATTGAAAGTAAATGAAGCTGAGAGTGAGGAGTTTGCCAAACAAATGGCGCGCGCTCAATACAATCAGTATGGAATTTACGATATTCCTGACGAGCAACTTGAATCTTTTGCAAAAACAATATTGGAAAAACCTGAAGAGAAAGAGAAAATTTACAAAAAACTTTATGAAGATAAAGTAGTTGCTGTTATCAAGGAAAAAGTAACTGTTCAGGAGAATGAAATCAGTCAGAAAGAGTTCGACGAAATGATGAAGTAGCCTAAAAAAGGATACTTTCTAAAGAAATATTTTGCTGAAGTAATCAGCAATCAACTTTTTTGTAACTTTGTGATTTGTTTTTATTAACGAACTTTACAAAGTTACTTTTTTTTATACCAGTTTATAAAATGGAAAATCACAACGAATTTAAGAAATACGCTGTTAAACACTCGGGAATAAGTAGTTTAACAATGGAAAGTTATACATCGATTTATGCGAATTATATTTCGCCAACAATTATTGAGGAGCGTCAATTAAACGTTGCTTCGATGGATGTTTTTTCGAGATTAATGATGGATAGAATAATTTTTCTTGGCGTACCAATCGACGATACAGTGGCTAACATTATTCAGGCACAACTGCTTTTTCTCGAGTCAACTGATCCGACAAAAGAGATTCAAATATATTTTAATTCTCCGGGAGGTTCGGTACACGCAGGGTTAGGTATTTACGATACCATGCAATACATTTCTGCTGATGTTGCAACAATTTGTACAGGAATGGCAGCATCGATGGCAGCGGTATTGTTAACTGCCGGAACAAAGGGAAAACGTTCTGCATTAACGCATTCAAGAGTAATGATTCATCAGCCAATGGGAGGCGCGCAAGGACAAGCTTCGGATATTGAAATTACTGCTCGTGAGATTATGAAGATCAAAAATGAGCTTTATGATATTATTGCTAAACACTCGGGTCAAAAAGTTAAACAGGTAGAAAAAGATTCTGACCGTGATTATTGGATGACTGCAAAAGAAGCTGTGGAATACGGAATGATTGACGAAATTTTAGTTCGAAATAATAAATAATGTCAAAGAAAAGTAACATGGACAAGTGTTCGTTTTGTGGACGGGAGAAAAAAGAGGTTGACCTCTTAATTGCCGGGATTGACGGGCATATTTGCGAACGTTGTGCAGAACAGGCTCACTCCATAATTCAAGAAGAAGTTAAAAAAGACGACTCGTTCGATTTGAATGCAGTTAAACTTTTAAAGCCACGCGAAATAAAAGCATTTGTAGATCAGTATGTTATCGGGCAAGATCAAGCGAAGAAAATATTGGCGGTTTCGGTCTATAATCATTACAAAAGGCTAACCCAACGTATTGACGATGATGAGACTGAAATTGAAAAATCGAATATTATTTTAGTAGGTGAAACAGGAACGGGAAAAACACTTTTGGCACGTACAATTGCAAAAATGTTGCATGTTCCGTTTACAATTGTTGACGCTACAATTTTAACCGAGGCAGGTTATGTTGGCGAAGATATTGAAAGTTTACTAACACGTTTGTTGCAAGCTGCCGACTATAATGTTGATGCTGCGCAACGTGGAATTGTATTTATAGACGAGATTGATAAAATTGCACGCAAAGGCGATAATCCTTCTATTACGCGCGATGTATCGGGAGAAGGTGTTCAGCAAGGACTACTTAAACTTTTAGAGGGTGCGATTGTAAATGTACCACCGCAAGGGGGACGAAAACATCCGGAGCAAAAATTAATTCCGCTCGACACGAAAGATATTCTGTTTATTTGTGGAGGAGCTTTTGATGGAATTGAACGTAAAATTGCAAACCGGTTAAATACAAAAGTTATTGGTTACAGCGCTGCTAAAAATAGCGATCGAATTGAGCGAGAGAACATGTTACAATATATTTCTCCACAAGATTTAAAATCGTTTGGTTTAATTCCTGAAATTATTGGTAGGTTGCCGGTACTTACTTACCTCGATCCGCTAGACAAAAAAACACTGCGTAATATTTTAACAGAGCCGAAAAATTCAATAATAAAACAGTATAAAAAACTTTTTAAAATTGATGGGATTACCCTCGATTTTGAAGAAGCTACTTTCGAATTTATTGTTGATAAAGCAATTGAATACAAATTAGGTGCTCGTGGATTACGCTCGATATGCGAAAGTATTATGAACGATGCGATGTTTGATTCGCCTTCAGAAAAGATTGACAATCTGTATGTCTCGTTAGAATATGCAGAGGGAAAACTGAATCGTTCTAATATTCAGCGACTAAAAGCAAGTTAAATATTTCAAGCCGGATAAATTATCCGGTTTTCTTTTGTCATATTTAAAGCTATATTTCATTTTCAAAAATCAAATATTATGAAAAAAATTACTGTTTTACTTCTTATTTCTTTTTTCAGTTTTCCAATATTTGCACAAGTTGATTATTTGAACGAATCTCAAATAAATACAGAAAATCGGATGCAATGGTTTGATGATGCAAAGTATGGAATGTTCATTCATTTTGGATTATACAGCCAGCTAGGTGGTGAGTGGGAAGGTAAAATTTATGATAAGTATGCTGAGTGGATTCAGGCAAACGCAGACATTCCTACACAAGTTTATGCAATGTTAACTTCTACATTCAACCCTAAAGATTTTGATGCTGATTTTATTGCAAAAACTGCAAAAGATGCGGGAATGAAATACATTGTTATTACTACAAAACATCATGAAGGTTTTTGTTTGTGGGATAGCGATTACACTACTTTCGATGTTGCTAGCACACCTTTTGCAGGGCGCGATATTTTAGCTGAATTAAGTTCAGCATGCAAAAAATATGATATAAAATTTTGTACTTATTACAGTATTATCGACTGGCACCATCCCTCGCAAGAGCGTAATATTGATGGCGATGATCGATGGGGGCACTGGGGAAATGTACGAATGAAATCGGGTAAAAAAGCGGAGTATATTACATATATGAAAAACCAAATTCGCGAATTAGTTGAGAATTATGATACAGAAATGTTATGGTTCGATGGTGATTGGGTTTATTGGTGGGACATGGCTTCTGGCGAAGATTTGTATCAATATATTCGCGAATTGAAACCTGAGATTATAATAAACAATAGAGTTGCAAAACGTTCAATTTTCAAAAAAGATTTTGGTACACCAGAGCAAGAACATTTGGCAAAAGCAGTTAAATATAGGTGGGAAGCATGCTACACAATGAATAACTCGTGGGGTTTTAAAAAGAACGATTCTGACTGGAAAAATTCTGACATAGTGTATAATAAATTGAATGAAATTAATTCTACCGGCGGAAATTTTTTGTTGAATATTGGTCCAAAAGGAGATGGTACTGTACCAGAAGAATCAGTGAAAATTTTACTGGAAGTTGGTGAAATGCTTGGAAAATAGCCGAAACGTTCGAATAAATTAAAGCCCTTAAATTTTATCTCAGAATTTGCATTTTTCGTTAATCGCAATATCTTTACAAATAATATTCTATTAAGCCAGAAGAGAAAACAATTATCTAGTCTTTAGATATACTGATTTTTAAGTTTTTATTACAGTTAAGAGTTTGTAGGCAGATTTTAAAAACATAAATTATTAAATTTAATTTTAAGAATTAGGTATGAACACTCATCTTTTTGCTTTAGTATTTCTAGCAATTCTTTTTCCGGCAATCATTATTTTTCTCGAAGGAAAGTATAAAGTCATAAAAAAAGTTGGTGCAGTATTAGTCTGTTATGGTATTGGTTTAGTAGTTGGAAATATCGGTATTTTGCCAGAGGGTTCTGCTAAATATCAAGACTTGTTAACTCAAATTTCTATTCCACTTTCACTACCACTTATTCTATTTTCTATGGATGTAAAAAAGTGGTTTAAAAGTGCAGGCTCTGCTTTTGGGTCTCTGTTAATTGGTTTGATTTCGGTGCTTATAATGATTTTTATTGGCTATTGGATTTATAAAGGAAGTATAAAAGATATTTGGCAGGTATCGGGAATGTTAGTTGGTATTTATACTGGAGGAACACCCAACATGGCAGCCATTAAAACAGCACTTGGAGTTTCGCAGGAGCTATACATTTTAACTCACACTTACGAACTTACTCTTGGGGCAATTTATCTAATTTTTGTTCTTTCAATCGGGCAACGGGTTTTTCTTTGGATTTTACCTGCATATAAATCTCCTAACGCTGAAACAATTAATGATAAAGGAATAATTAAAACAGGCAAATTAAATTTGGAAGATGAATTTGAATCTTATGATGGCATTTTCGAAAAGAAAACATTATTACCTCTACTTGGTGCATTTGGACTTTCGGTTGCAATTTTAGGTGTTAGCTATGGTATAGGATTGCTGTTTTCAGAAGATATCAGACCTGCAATAATTATCTTATTTATAACAAGTTTGGGAATAGCATTTTCGTTTGTGCCAAAAATAAAGAATATAAAAAAGACATTTCAACTGGGTATGTATCTTATTCTTATTTTCTGTATAACAGTTGCTTCTATGGCAGATGTCAGTAAACTTGCCGATGTTTCGTTTTCGCTTTTCTACTATGTTGGGTTAGTTATGTTTGGGTCACATTTATTGCATGTTCTTATTGCCAGGATTTTTAAAATTGATGCAGATACAGTAATAATATCGGGGGCTGCTCTTATTTGCTCACCTCCTTTTGTGCCAGTTGTTGCAGCAGCACTAAAAAACCGCGAGATTATTTTAACCGGAATGGTTGTTGGAATTGCAGGCTATGCAATTGGAAATTATTTAGGGATTGCTATTGGCTATTTTTTGAAATAGGGAATAAATAAAATATAAAATTATTTTAGCAATATCTTTGTTAAAAAGAATGGGATCGTTTTAAACGATTCCAATCTTCGTTATGTTGTGTTATAAATCCCCGTAATTAATGATTGCCTTTTTAAGAATAATTTTCGAATCATCCATAATTTTTGTACGCCATTTTTCTGATGAGGGATTATACATCTCCATAAAAGAGTGCATAATTTTAAGACTGTCTTTTGCACTTTTAAAACCATGTTGAACACCTTGGTTTTCCATAACCATATTATGAATTGATTTTATAGATCCAACCGTTGACTGCGAAGTCAGTGTTCCATATTCGAGCACCATTGGATAGTAGGTTTTATCTGATAATAACTTGCCAATATAATCGGTAAACGAACCGTTAATAGTATAGAAATCATCAGAATCGCCCCAGTTAATTTCGTAACCTTCAAAAATATTTTCCAATCCCGATTTTATATTTTCATCGTCAATTGGGTTTGGAAAAAGGTGTGCAACTCCTCTTTCTCCGTAACCAGTGTGTAAATCTATGTTGAATACTGATTCATAATCAGCAGAAATATCTTTAAAAACTTCACTTAAAGTAGCTAGTTGCGGTTCAAAATTTAATCCGCCAAAATATAGCCCTTTTGTATATTTATACTGACCCTGCAAAATTGCCTGCCTTAAACTTCCCATCGACTCTTTTATGAGTTCGTTAATGGCAACCAGCATAAAAAATCTATTTTTCAAACACTCAGAATTGACTTTCCCTTCAGGATTTAACATTGCTATTAATTTCCCGTAACCTTCATTTGCCGACGAAAATAGAGACTGTTCAGTATCGCAATTTCTATTAAAATCAACATTGTTTTCGGTAACTCGTCGCGAATATTTAAATCCGAATGGATTTATACTGTGTACTAACAAAACTCCAATGTCATCAAGCATTCCGCTTGTTAGAACTTCGCTCATAAACATTTGCTGAACTGCACTCCCAACATATCCTTCAACACCGTGTGTTCCCGAGGTGATAATTATTAGCTTTTTTGCGTCCTTTTGTGCTGGTACATAACAAAAATCAATTATTAAATTATCATCTATATTACTTCGTACATCTCGCGAAAACAGTTGAACGCTATCAAATTTTTCATTCAAATTATTAGCTTGAATAAGAAATGCATTTCTACTTTTATCATATGACTTATGAAAGTATTTTTGAGCTGCTTCATTAACTTCCACTTCGGGATCAGTGGGCGAGTAAAAGTTAAATACTATATACGTATATCCCAGAATTGCGATTATCAAAACCACAATTGTAATTGCTGCAATTTTTATAAACTTTTTCAAAATAGATTATTTAGTAAAATACTAACTTAAATAATTAATAAGTAAATATAGTGCGGCCGCAATTCCTGCACCTACAATGGGCCCAAATATCGGAATCCATGCATATTTCCAGTCGGTGTTGTCTTTATTTTTTAGGGGCAGAAAATAATGAACAATACGAGGACCAAAATCTCTGGCCGGATTAATTGCGTAACCAGTTGTTCCTCCCAAACTCAACCCAATTGCAAACACAACTAAGGCCACTGGCAATGCACCAAGCGAACCCATTCCAACTTTTGCACTTCCCAATGTTTCGTAATTTAATTGAGGCAGTGTAATAAGTAAAACTGCAAAAATTAAAATGAAAGTTCCAATTACTTCCGAAAAGAAATTACTACTGTAATTACGGATTGCAGGAGCAGTACAGAAACAATTCTTTTTTGTTCCGGGAGAAGTCGTAATTTTAAAATGATTGGCAAAAAACAGATAAACTACAGATGCTCCCAGCATAGCACCAAAAATTTGCGCCAAAATAAATGGAACAACTTTTACCCATTCAAATAATCCACTAAATGCTAACCCCAAAGTAACGGCAGGATTTAGGTGAGCTCCGCTTATGTCGGCGGTAGCAACAACAGCAACGTAAACAGCCATTCCCCACCCTGCAGTTATTACAATCCAGCCGCCTCCATTGCTATGGGTTTTATCTAAACTTACATTAGCAACAACACCATTTCCCAATAAAATTAAAATGAAAGTGCCTATAAATTCACCAAAATATTCTATCATAGTTATTGAATTTTTTTATTAGACTTAATAATGATTAAATTCTGCCAAATAAATTTAGTTGTTATTGTGTTTATCAAAGAAATAGTTTTTTGCAACGTCTTCAAAAGCTTTTAATTGATTTCTTTTCCATTCTTCCGTTTCGTTTAATTCTAAAGCCATTAAATCAGCCACTTTAGGCGCAATTTTTAAACTTTCTCTGGCATCAAGAAAAAGTGCCCGCGTTCTACGGCCCAAGAAATCTTCAACCGTTCTTGCCATTTCGTTGCGCACTGCCCAAGCGATTTGCGATTTATGAATTTGTAGTTTTTCACTTAAATAACCTTGCCACATTGGTTCCTCTTCTCCAATTCCCAGAATCTCCTCTTTATCAATACCATAAACAGCCATCAAATCTGTAGTTGGATTAATATCCATTCGGAATCCGTGAATTGGTAGATGTTTGGTTATACATTCTCTTTCAGGTAATCCACCTAGCATTATTGCTTTTTCAATGGTGTCTTCTGCCATTTTTCGATAGGTTGTCCATTTACCTCCAATAATTGTAATTAAACCCGACATTGAAATTAAAATTTTATGACTTCTCGAAATTTCTTTCGTTGCTTTTCCCTCTCCCTCTGGTTTAGCTAAAGGTCGTAATCCTGCAAAAACACTTAATACATCTTTTCGGGTTGGTTGTTTAGTTAAATATTGTCCGGCTGTTTCTAAAACAAAATCTATTTCCGAGTCTAATGCAACTGGTTCTAAAGAGTGGTTTTCGATTAAAGTATCTGTTGTTCCAACCACCACATGGTTGTGCCAGGGTACGGCAAACATTACTCGCCCGTCTGATGTGTGCGGAACCATTATTGCCGTATCGTTTGTGAGAAAATCTTTACTTAAAACAACATGAATTCCCTGGCTTGGAGTAATCATATCTTTTTTACCCGGCTCGTCCATTTGTAGTATTTTATCGGCAAAAACACCGGTCGCATTAATTACTACCTTCGATTTTATATTGAATTCTTCACCGGTTTCTTCATCAATTGCAATAACTCCGGAAAT